>CAUZSY010000062.1:0-8481 GCA_963582725.1 Candidatus Thalassarchaeaceae archaeon | reverse complement strand
GCTGTTCTCGCCGTCCCCGTTAGCCAGCAGGACGGCGAGGGTGAAGGTGACCAGACCGGAACCAGCGCTCGGTCCGGTCCAGGTGGCCGTCCACGAACGGGTCGCAGAACTCGAATGCGTCACCGATAGGTTGGTGATCTTCGCGTTGCTGCCAGCATTCGAGAACGATCCCTTGTCGGCCAGCAGGTTGAATCCGCCCTTGCTGCCGGACGGTGTGCCGGAGCCGCTGATCGTCAGTGCGTACGCCTGACCGGGCGTGTAATTTGAGGGCAGGCCAGTCATTGAGGGGGTCACGCCGCCGCTGCCGCCGTGGCAGTTGCAACCGCCTGACGCCTGATTGTGAATGCCGTTCTGCTTGCCGTCGGCGAGGCCGGCGAGGCCAGGCGCGGCGAGCACGAACAGCAGCGCCAGCAGAAGCGCCGATCTGCGACCGTTGCCGAGCGCCATGACACCCGACCATTGGGAGTCCACTTCATCATTGCCGCGGCTCTTTGTGAGCCGGAGGCTGACATATTACAGCCCTGATCCGCACGCCGCCCCCTGACCGTCAGCGCCGAATGCATCGCCGTTGCATTGATGGACGAACCGCTGCCCGAAGGCTCCATGCATCCGATCGAGAGCATCGCCGTGGTCGGTGCCGGCAATATGGGCAGCGGCATCGCCCAGAAGGCGGCGCAGGAGGGATTCGAGGTGCAGATGGCGGACCGGGAGGAGCAGTGGGTCGAGCGCGGTCAGCAGACCATCCGTTCCCTGTTGTCAGAGGCGGTTGAGCGCCGGATCTTCTCGCCTGAACAGGTTGCTGAGATCGAAGGCAGGGTCACCGGGGTGGTGGGGGTGGAGAACATCGATGCGGACACCGATCTGGTGATCGAGGCGGTGTTCGAGGATCTCGACGTCAAATCGCAGGTGTTCGCGACTCTGGACGCCAATTGTGGCGACGACACGGTGCTCGCGTCGAACACATCATCTCTGTCGGTCAACGCGCTGGCGGCGACCACGAAGCGGCCGGACCGGTTCGTCGGACTGCACTTCTTCTACCATCCTGCAAAGAATCGACTCGTCGAACTCATCCCCGCCGATTCCTCCTCACCCGAAACAGTCGGCCGCGTTGAACAGTTCTGCAAGCAGTTGGGCAAAGTCGTCATCGTCTGCAGCGACAGGCCGGGCTTCGTCGTCAACCGCTTCTTCGTGCCATGGCTGAACGAGGCGTGCCTGCTGCTGCAGGAAGGTGTCGCCAGCGCCGGCGTCATCGACGCTGTGGCGCGCGACTCATTCCACATCGGAATGGGTCCATTCGCCCTGATGAATCTGACAGGACCGCCGATCGCACTGCATTCGACCGATTATCTGGCCGAGCAGCTGGCGACGCCGCGCTATCACGGCGCCAGCAATCTGAGAGCGCTGGTCGAAGCGGGTGAGACCTGGCAGATCGAGGAGGTGCCCGATACCAATCTCGACGATGCGGACGATGCTGCGACCCACAAAGCCGTCGCCGAGCGTCTGCTCGGCTGCGTCTTCTCGATAGCATCGCAGATCGTCGCCGAGGAGATATGCTGCATGGAGGACGTCGACCGCGGTGCCAAGGTGGGACTGCGCTGGCAGGACGGTCCATTCGAGTTGATGAACGAGGTCGGCATGAAGGAGGCGCATCGGATGGCGGCGGCCTACGAAGGGCTGCACACCGTGGCCGGCGAGACAGGATTCTCTCTACCCGCGTTCCTAGGCGCCAAGGCTCTCAGCGGCACCGACTGGACATTCGAGTATGTCGACGTGGTGCAGACGGGAACGACGGCGACGGTTCGCCTGAATCGGCCAGAGGCGATGAACGCGCTGAACGAGACCGTCATCGAGCAGTTGGGCGCCGTGCTCGACGATCTGAACAGCGACCCCGGAGTGTCGACGATCATCCTCGAAGGGGCCGGCAAGGCCTTCGTCGCCGGCGCCGACGTCAAGTTCTTCGTCGACCGGGTCAGAGCCGACTCGTTCCCGGACATCCACGAGTTCACAGCCAACGGGCACTCGGTGCTCGACAAGTTGGAGAACAGTCCGAAGACGACCATCGCGCTGACCACCGGCCTCGCCCTCGGCGGCGGCCTCGAACTGGCGCTCGCCTGCGACTATCGCATCGGCACTCGGCGGACCCAGTTCCGCTTCCCCGAGACCAGTATAGGCATCTATCCCGGGCTCGGCGGCACTCAGCGAACGCCGCGCATCTGCGGCGTCGAAGCGGCCCGCTGGGCTGTGCTGGCCGGCAACCATGTCGATGCGGCGACCGCAGCGGCGCTCGGCCTGCTGACCCATCTGGTCGACCCGGCCGAGGTCGCCGCGACCACGGAAGCGATCGCCGCGACCGGCAAACCGGCCGACAAGTATCCGGCCGCGCCGGCCGACCCGACCCATCCGGTCGCTGCCTTCGCCACGGCGTTCTACGCCGACGCCAATCTGCCTTCACTTCTGCGCGGCGCCTGCCCGACCGGCTTCGACGCCGACGACCGCGACGTGGGTAGGCAGCTGCGCTCCCTGTCGCGCACCGCGCCTATCGCTCTGCGTATGGCGAGCGACCTGCTCGATGGCGCGGTCGAGACCGGCGACGACCTCGACGCCGGTCTGGCTCTCGAACTGTCGTCGCTCGAAGCGATCTTCGACACCGCCGATGCGCTCGAAGGCCTGTCGGCGCTGATCGAAGGCCGTCGACCGACCTACACCGACTCCTGAGGGGTCGATCCGGCAGGGCTGTCCGATACGCCGGAATATCCAATGACGGTGGCCGTGTCTCTTGAAACATGCAGCCGGTCGCCCCGACAGCCCCGGTGCCGGCGCCGGTGCCGACGACGTCTGAGGTGTTCGGCACGGACGGTGCACCGACGACGGCCTCGACCACGGCGCCGACTGCGCAAGCGACGGCTGCTCCCGGCGGCCAGGCGGTGATGGCCGGAGCCGGCATGGAGATCCCATATCACCCGGGTGTCGATTCACCGCAGGATCAGGTGAAACAGGCTCTGATGTGCGCTGGCGGCGGCTACTTCTGCCTGCTCTTAGGTCTGCTCTTGCTACCCGCTCTCGTAGGTTCCGGCATCGCCTTCCTGCTCGGTATCGTGCTGGCCGGCCAGTCGCGCTCGACGCTGCTCACCTACGGCCATCCCACCGCTCAGGCGACCACCGCGCTCTGGGCTAACTGGGTCGGTATCGCGCTGATCCCTCTGCTCGTCATCCTGCGCATCGTCCTGTTCGGTCTGGTGATGGTAGGCGCTGTCTGAGCGATAACGGCAGTAGGCTCACTCACGGCCCGGCATGTGCTGCCACCAGGGAGCGCGCCAGCTCCAGATCGCGTCGAGCCAGCGATTCTGGCTAGGCTCGGCCCACTGCTCCTGCTTCCTCTCGCGTTCGTTCTGATGATCCAACCACTGCTCCAACAATGCATCCATTTCCATTCCTCCGATAACGAATCGCCGCTTCCTCTCCGCCGACTGTCACTTCCATTCCACGACCGACTGCTGCTCAATCCACACAACCGCCCACTGCTTCATCTCCACGACTGTCTACTGCTTCCTCTCCGCAACCAACTTCCGTTTTCACAGTGTAGTCGGGAGGCTACTGTATATCAATTGCAAAGTGAAGCCGCCCGCACCGAGGTGCGGTTTATACACTATGTAAGCCCGGGCACACCCGATAGGCCATGCCAGAACCACCTATGCTCATCAGCGAGGAAGATCTGGCCACCCTTCAGAAGACCATTCAGAACGTCGAATACCTTGGCGGCGACATCCGGAGAATGCTCGGCTCCTACCAGGATGACCACACGCATGACATCGCTTGGGAGGTCGATGCCGCGGTCGAAGCGCTCGGTGTGTTCGGCTCGCGCTGGACCATCGAGATCCTAACCACCCTGTACATCGCCGGCGAGCGCCGGTTCAACGAGTTGCGACATCTGCTGAACGGCATCAGCAGCCGGACCCTGTCCGACAAGTTGCGAGCCTGCACCGGCAAAGGCCTGATCGAGCGCATCGTCATCGAGGGTCCGCCGGTCCGTGTCACCTATCGTCTGACCCCGCACGGCCGGCGGGCCGGTCGGCTGCTGGGGCCGCTGGTCGCCTACATGAAAACGCATCAGGGCAGTGTCCTGAGCGATTCCTGACCCGCTGGCCCTCCGCTGGACGCTCGGCGGTGGCCTCTTCTGTGTGCTCGCCGGTACCCTCGGTGGTGATCTTCGCGCCGCCATCGTCCATCGTGCTGGCCGATGACCGGTCCGAACGGCGCACCAATGGCTTCAAGTCGGTCCTGAACAGGTCCGATGGCATGGCGCTGCTGCAGCAATGGCATCGGCAGCGACCGTGGCTGGTCGGCGGCCTGATCGGTCTGGCCACCGGCTTCGGCGGCGTCGCCGGCGGCTGGCTCGGCGGCATCGGCGGTGCAGCGAGCGGCGCCATCTCGACGCCGTACGAAGGCCATGAGCACCCGCTGCGGCGCCGGATTATCAAGACTCTCGAGAGGAAGCCGGGGCTGCCGTATCGCGTCCTCCAGCGTGAGTTGAACGCCGCCAACGGAACGCTGCGACATCATCTCGACGTGCTGATCACGGACGGAACGCTGACCGTCGTCTCGGTCAACGGCCGTTCCTGCCACTACGCCGGTGCACCGGCTCAGATCGAGGTGCTGCGCGGTACCGGCGTGGTCGATCAGAACACCGCCGCCGCGATGATTCCTACCGGGCTGTCGACCGTTCAGCGGCTCATCGTGGCCCGACTTTCGCGCGAGCCTCTGCCAGTCTCACAGGCTGAGATGTCGCGCGATCTCGGCCGCTCTCGAGCCAGCGTCCACAGCGCAGTCACCGTGCTCCGGCGTCGCGGCATCCTCGATGCGAATGTACTCGACCTGGCGCCGCATCTGACGGGCCTGCGCGATGGCACCATCGACTACGACTGGCTCGGCTGACGCGACGGCCCTGCCTTCAACCGCATTGACGGTTGTCCTGGCGATCGAAAGGAGCATTCGGAATCATGGGATGCATCCCAACTGGACGAGAAGCCTCTTCAGCCGCCGCAGGTCGCGCCGACGTTGATGCTGAGACTGCGCCTGCACGAACATCCGATGCCGACCGGCAGCCGTGACCCGGACGTCCTGCTCGCCTGGGTGCTCGATTCGCTCGGACTGATCCGCCGACGCAGCGAAGGTCACGAGATCGTCGAGACGCAGGGCGCGCTGCACCGCCTGATCCGACACCACCTGCTGGATCAGCCTCTGCGCGGTTGGGATTCCCGCAACCTCTCTGAGGAGAGCGGCATGTCGACGACGGCCCTGCACCATCAGTTGACCAAGTTGGTCGAATGCGGTCTACTGTCGGTGGTCAGCGATGAGAGGTGGCGCTTGCACCTGCTGCGCAACGGCTCGCTGGGGTGCGCACTCCGGCTGATACGGGCCGAAGCGAACGAGGTTCTGCGGCAACGACTGTTGCTGCTCGACGAAGTCATCGTCGCTTCCGACGAGCGGATGCGATTGGCACTGCCCGAGGAGATGGATGATGACATGCCGTTCCGAACGGTCGTCTCGGAGAGCGGACCGCGCGGCGACGGCATGGATGACCTCGATGCGCTGATCCGTGATTTCGGACTCGATGGCGACAGGCCGAGCACGGATGACAGGTTGGCGAGACGGGTCATCACGCTGCTCGCCGAACACGGTCGGCCGCGTTCGATGCAGCACCTGATGGACGAGACCGGTGCTACCCGGCCGCGACTGCAGCGGACGCTCGACCGGATGCGAGCCGCCGCGATAGTAGAGCGGGTGCCGATGGCTGACCGGCTGCCACAGGACATCTTCGCCGGCCTGGTCAGACAGCGGGGCGCTCGAGGCGATGCGTGGCTGCTCGGTCGCGGCGGCGTCGGTCGGCTCGACGAAGGACCGAGGGACGCTCTGATGGACGCCCTGACGAGCGACTCGTTGACCATCGAGGTCACCGAGTCGATTCTCGCCGACTGTCCGCTGCAGCAGCGGCTGCTGCTGCTCAACACGCTCGGCGGTCGGGTGCCGTTCGGGCATCGACTGACCGGCAGTGACGGGGCCGCGGTCCGCGGCCGCATCATGTTCCGAGCCGAGCGGGTGCTGAACCGTCTGGTCACCATCGGAGAGCGGATAGATGCCGCTCTGGCCGCCGAGTGATCGGAGGACGAGTCACCCACGGCGACAGTGGGGTCGGGATTGATGGTTGCGGAATCGAGCCGACCGGGGCGCATCGCTGGTCAGACTGAGCCGACGGTCACTGGGTGCATGACCTTCGTCAGGTGCGCATCGACGATGTCGGTGAGCCGCTCAGCCGACTTGACTCGATGCAACTCGACCCGGATGTCTCGGCTCCCCGGCAATCCCTTCGTGAATGAGATCGCATGTCGCTTCAGGTGCTTGTTCCGACGGCCGTTCAGCGTCTCGGCCGACAGTTCTAGGTAGCGCCGCCAGGCCCACCGCTTGACGACTGCCCGGCGGGCTGGGTCATCGGCACCGCTGCTCAGCCGGTCGAGATCCGCCGACCAGGGCTGCTCGATGTGGGTCCAGCCGAGGCCGGTCGATATGCTGCTGAAAATCGCTGGGTCGCCGATGGCGCCACGACCGATCATCAGACCGGCCGCACCGGTCACCGCCAGGCATCGACGAGCGCTCTCGGCATCGACGACGTCGCCGTTAGCGATGACCGGGACATCGACCGCCCTGACTATCCTGCCGATGGCCTGCCAGTCCGATTCGCCCGAGTAGCCTTGACGCAGCGTCCGGCCGTGAACCGCGATGCGGAGGACGCCGGCGGTCTCCAGTCGGCGAGCGATGCCCTCGGCCGTCTGCTGTTCGTTGCCCGCGCCGAGCCGCAACTTGACCGAGACCGGACACGACGCGACCTCGATGCACGCCTCGACCATCTCGACCAGTCGGTCGGGGTCGGCCAGCATCGCTGCTCCAGCGCTGGTCCGGCAGACCTTCGGCGCCGGACAGCCGAAATTGAGGTCGATGACATCGGCATCGGGTGACAACTGTCGCACCGTCTCGATCATCTCGGCCTTGTCACCGCCGAAGATCTGCGGTACGAATGGCTGCTCGCGCGGATCCGATTCGAGTTTCCGCCAACTGTTCGCATCGGCTCGGCTCAGACCCGATGCGGCGGTGAATTCGGTCACCGTGACATCGGCGCCGCATTCGCGCGCCAGCAGCCGGAACGGCAGATCGGTGACGCCGGCCATGGGAGCCAGGAACAGTGGCACGCGTTCGGTGCGAGGCGTCACCATGGTTCATCGACCGGACTGGTCGGCTGAGGGGTTCCGCATGGACCCTTCGCGAGCAGGCGAGCGGCTGATGGTTCTCAGAAAGTCGCTTCCCAATCGTCGATGTCGTTGATCGACTCCCATTCAGCATCGTCCATGGTGCCGCGAGCCTTCAGGATCTCACGCGCCAACAACCAGTAGATCAGCGCCAGACTGCGCCGCCCCTTGTTGTTCGCGGGCAGAGCCAGATCGACGTTCCGCAGGTCGTTGTTCGCATCACAGATGCCGACCACCGGCAGGCCGGTGCTGACCGCCTCGGAGAGCGCTTGCATATCGGCTTGCGGGTCGGTGACGAAGATGACCTCGGGCTCGACGTAATGACGTAGCTTCGGGTTGGTAAGACTGCCAGGGATGAATCGTCCGACGATATGCCGAGCCCCGATGGCTGCGGCGAATCTGCGAGCCGGCCGCTGTCCGTACTGTCGGGCGCTGACGACGAGGATCCGCGCAGGGTCGTAGCGGCCGAGGAACTGGGACACTATCCGGACGCGCTCGTCGGTCCGGTTAAGGTCGAGCAGGTGCAATCCGGAGCCGTCGCTACGCTCCGAATCGATGAACGGCACCATGTCCGCCGACTTCTGCTGGGTACCGATATGGACGGCGTGCAACTCGTACATCTCGTACGGAATGAGCGGAGCGAGGTCTGCATCCATGGTTCTCAGCGCTGCGGCACCTGACCTCTCTTCATAACCGCTTCGCTGCGGCCACGCGGACCGAACCACGCCGACCGAGCCGTCGGCTCGACCACGGCGAATCGCCCCACGCTTCCGGCCGAACCCGATGGTCAGCGGCGGCTGCGGGATATCGCTCGATGGCCGGCAGCATGGCTGACAAGTGACGCTGGTCGCCCTATGGGACTCGCAGAACGACCATCCCGCAGCCCGAACCCTTTACTCCCTGCGATTCCTCAGCGTGGCATGGTCGCAGCGGAGCGTGTGCAGGGTGATGCCGCTACCTCCGTCACCGATATGGCTGGTTTCCGTGTCGATTCGGACGGTGTTCCTCTGCCGGTATCCGCCTCGGACCTCGAACGATGGACCTACTGTCCGCTGTCGTGGAAACTGTCGAAGGAGGGGGTCACCGCGGAGGGCAAGGCGGTCGAGGAGGGGGTTGAGAAACACAAGGACATCCATCGCAGAATAGAGGCCTACCATTCCCAGGATCTGAGGGCGAGGCGCGA
>CAUZSY010000061.1:0-8533 GCA_963582725.1 Candidatus Thalassarchaeaceae archaeon | reverse complement strand
TGGGCGGGTAGCTTAGTTTGGCTGGAGCACCCGGCTGATAACCGGGAGGTCGCAGGTTCAAATCCTGCCTCGCCCACCTCGCCGCTCCCACGCTGTGCTCGGCTGACGATCGTTCTACCGATTCCGTTCGAACCGAACTCTCCAACCGGTGACCTATGTCACCGTCCGGCCGCCTCTACATCGTCCTGCAGCTCTTGGACATGGCCTCGTCCAGATGCGAAATGCCTTGAACGAGCGGCTGCCGTCTCCGCCTTGAGCCGAGATGCCTGTGGTCTCCGGGAGCAGCGCGCGCGTCGTCGCTGAGGGGCTCGCCGATGAGATTGGCTGGCAGCACCATTCACTCGAAGCGCGGCGCTTCCCCGACTCAGAGGGATACGTCCGGGTCCCCGCACAGAGCATCGAGGCGATCAGGTCCGAGGCGGTGGTACTGGTCGCAACGACCTTTCCCGACCAGGTCGTTCTGGAGACGCTGTTCATGCTGGAAGCCATCAACGATGTGCGGCGGGGTGAATTGTCCAGCCTGCGAGACGGTCTGGTCGAGAGTTCTGACGTCGGTCCCGGCATCATCCTCGCGATACCGTACTACGGTTACTCCCGTCAGGACAAGAGATTCCAGCCCGGCGAGCCGGTGACCGCTCGATTCCTCGCCCGCGTGCTTTCTCGCGGCTGTGACGGTTTGGTACTACTAGACCTGCACGCGCAGGAGGCGGTCACTGGCATCTCGATACCCGTCGCCCTGACTAGCGCGATGCCGGAGATCGCTTCGCATATCCGGACGACCATCGAACCTGATTACATCCTGAGTCCGGACGAGGGCGCCATCGAGCGAGCTCGGGCAGTGGCTGAGATGATAGGCGTGCCGTTCAGTCATCTGGAGAAGCGCCGGATCGACGCTCACACCATCGAGCATACGCCGAAGGACCTCGATGTGAAGGGCAAGGTGGTCGTCATCGTCGATGACATGATCAGCACCGGCGGCACCATCTGCAAGGCCAGCGATGCGCTGCGTCGGCAAGGTGCAACGGCGGTGCACGCCGCCTGTACGCACGGACTATTCACGGGCGGCGCGATTCCGCGGTTGGCGAGCCACGTGGACGGCGTGCACGCGACCGATTCGCTGCCGAATCCACGCGCTGTGGTCTCCTGTGCGCCGGCGCTGGCGCGCGGGGTTCGGCAGGTGCTCGATGAACTTGCGGCCCACGACCAGGAATCGCTGGTCGCCTGAACTGACCGAGGCGGTCGGGGCCACGGGGTCGGCAGGTCGAGCGGAATCGGGCGGATTCGAGCGGGGCCGATTGGGGTGGCTGGAGGTCGGCTGTGGAGGAACCGTCTGCCCAACCCGCTGCGTTTATAGCAACCACGCCATCCGCCCGCTGCCCATGAGGAGATTCCAATGAGTGTGCACATCGTGTTCGAGACCCCGCAAGACGTTCAGGATTCCACCTACGACCTGGTGAAGTTGGTCGTCGAGGGTAGTGGTCGGTTGAAGAAAGGCACCAATGAGGTGACCAAGGCGGCCGAGCGTGGCAACGCGCAGATGGTCATCATGGCAGAGGATGTCAACCCCAGTGAACTGCTGGCCCATGTGCCGATGATCTGCAAGGAGAAGAAAATCCCGTTCATCTATGTCAACAGTCAGGAGTTCCTGGCCGAATACTCGGGCATGCCGAGCGGTACCAAGACCGCTGCGATCGCCATCCTCGATGCTGGCCGCGAAGCCCAGGAGCGCTTCGACTCGGTCAAAGAGCAGTGCGGTATTCTAGCTAAGTGAGACACCCTCTGGAGGAATGATGGATGGCGACCGAAGCGTGGCCGGCAGAGGTCGTCGAGATAGTCGGCCGGACCGGTATGACCGGTGAAGCGACTCAGGTCAAGGTCCGGGTCAACGACGCACCGAACCCGCGCGACATCGGCCGCATCATCAGTCGCAACGTCCGTGGCCCCATTCGAATCGGCGACATCCTGATGCTGCGTGACACCGGTCGCGAAGCGCGCAAGTTGAACGCCCGTTGAAGAAGGGGTCGAGATGCCGGAACGTAGGATATGCAGCTTCTCGGGCGAGGAGATCGAACCCGGCACGGGCATGATGTACATCCGTCGCGACGGTTCCGTGCTCTGGTTCAAGAACAGCAAGGCGCGCAAGAATATGCTAAAGACGAAGCGTAATCCGCGTCGTGTCAAGTGGACTCGTCGCTATGTCAAGGGCGGCATCCGCTGACGGGCGCTGTTCAACCACTCGATCGGCTTCAGGTCCCTTTACGGATGCTGCTGCGACCCCCGCGTCGCTGAAATAGGGGCGTCGGGTCGCCCGCCACATGGCTGAGATGCAGACGACCTTCGTGATGGTCAAGCCGGACGGAGTTCAACGGGGACTGGTCGGCGACATCGTGCAGAGATTCGAGCGCAAGGGACTCAGACTGACCGGTCTTCGACAACTCGTTCCGAGCGAGGAGTTGGCCGCTCAGCACTACGCGGTGCATTCGGAGAGGCCGTTCTATCCGGGTCTGATCGATTTCATCACATCCGGACCGGTCGTCGCGATGGCCTGGCACGGACTCGATGCGATATCGGTGGCCCGCAACATCATCGGCCCGACGAATGGTCGGGAAGCACCGCCGGGCACCATCCGCGGCGACTTCTCTATGGACATCGGATTCAACCTCGTGCACGGCAGCGACGCTGCCCAGACCGCGGAGTACGAACTCGGCCTCTGGTTCCCCGACGGGACCATCGACTGGTCGGCCATGTCAGAGGCGTGGATCTACGACTGACCCGACCACCCCGGGGAGCAGGGGGATTCGAGATGAGTGAGAGACGGCAGCCGATAGTCGCGGTCCTCGGCCATGTCGACCACGGCAAGACCAGTTTGCTCGACCATGTCAGGTCACTCGGCGTGAAGCGGCAGGCATCAGTCATGGCGCGAGAAGCGGGTGGCATCACCCAGCACATCGGCGCGACCGAGGTGCCAGCCGAGTTGTTGAACGAATTCTGTGGCCCGCTGCTCGGCGGCAAGGCGTTCGCTTCACCCGGCCTTCTGTTCATCGACACGCCCGGCCACCACTCCTTCACTACGCTGCGCAGCCGCGGCAGCACTCTCGCCGACATCGCCATCCTGATCATCGACACGATGGAGGGATGCCAGCCGCAGACACTCGAATCACTTCGCATGCTGAAGCAGGCGAAGACCCCGTTCGTCGTCGCCGCCAACAAGGTCGACCGAATCCACGGCTGGACATCGGAGCGCGATCGGGCGATGACGGTGGCCCTGGGCGACCAGTCGAAGGAGGCGCTCGCTCACCTCGATGAGCGGTTCTGGCGATTGGTCGGTCAGTTCGCAGAGGAGGGGTTCAATCTGGAGCGGTACGACCAGATCAGTGACTTCACCAAGAACATCGCACTGGTGCCGTGCTCGGCCAAGGAGGGTGAAGGCATCCAGGACGTCCTAGCGGTGGTCATAGGGCTCGCAGAGCGCTATCTGGAGGCTCAACTAACCGATGTCGAGGGTGCGGCTGAGGCGACCGTTCTGGAGTTGAAGGAGGAGCGCGGTCTCGGCAAGACGGTCGACTTGATCCTCTATCGTGGCTCGATGCGGAAGGGCGACGAGTTCGTCTTCTCAGCCGTCGATGGTGCACGAACCTCTTCGATCAAGGGCATGTTCTCGCCGCGCGGCATGTCGGAGATGCGGGATGCCGGCGACAGATGGGACTCCGTCGAGGAGGTGCATGCGGCAGCCGGCGTCAAGGTCAGCGCACAGAACCTGGAAGGCGTGCTCGCGGGAACCACGCTGCGCATCGTCCGAGATGCCGATGAGCGGGCTGCCGCGATGCTGGCGGCCGAGGATGAATCGACGATATCGATCGAACTGGACGAAGAGGGAGTCGCCATCAAGTCGGACACGCTCGGCGGTCTGGAGGCGCTCGCATTCGAACTCGGCCAGCGGCAGATCCTGATCAGGGCTGCTGACATCGGCCCCGTCTCCAAGAGGGATGTCCGGACCGCGGCGGCGGCAAGCGACCCGTTGCACCGAGTCATCCTCGCCTTCTCGACCGGAGTCCTGCCAGAGGCCGAAGCCGAACTGGCGACCGGCGAGCCGGTCGTGCGGCACATCGCTGCCGAGGTGATCTACCACATCCTCGATTCGCACGAAGAGTGGCTCGAAGATACCAGGCAGGCGCTGGCTGAAGCGAGTCGGGAGATGACGGTCCACCCCGGTCGTATCCTGCTGCTGCCCGATCACACCTTCCGCCGCTCCCAGCCGGCCGTCGTCGGCGTTCGGGTGCTCGGCGGCAGGATTCACGTCGGTCAGCGACTGCTGCATCAGAACGGGGACCGGGTCGGACGCGTCAAATCGATCAGGTCCGGCGACCAGTCGTTCAACGAAGCGAGGCAGGGCGACGAGGTGGCGGTCGCCATCCAGGGTGCGGTCATAGGGCGTGGCGTCGACGAGGAGGACGTGCTGCTGGTCGATGTGCCCGAGGCGCACGCGCGACGGCTGCGTAAGATGGAACTGACCTCGATGGAGGAGGAGATCCTCTCGGAACTGACCGACATCCACCGCAAGGAGCACCGATTCTGGGGTCGTTGAACCGCCTATCTGCGAATCGTCGCTCACGTCTGAGCCGGAATTGGGCATCAGTGCAACGCAGCCGACGTGACTGTGTACGGTCGGCTGTAGGCGGCGGCCCGCGCGAGGGAGAGCGCGGGGGGAGCCCTGGGCAGCGCGGGGGGCGCGGCGGTGAACGCGGCCGTTGAGAGGGAACGGGGTCAGGTGATGCGGGGGTGATCGGTGGGACTGAGGAATGAGATGGCAGCGTCGATATCGGATGATGCAACAACGATTAGGACCGGAATACCTTGAAGTAGTGAACGAGAGGGTTAGGCGCTGTCTAAAGGAGGGTTCAGAATGGTCTCAGACTACGCCAGCGCGACCGGCAGCGGCCGGGGCAGGGAACTCGTGCGCTTGGTGAGTGACATCTCGAACGGCCTGATGAACGAGGTGGCGAAGGTCATCATCGGCAAGCAGGAAAGCCTGCGCCGCGTCACGGTCGGCATCCTCTCTAACGGCAACATGCTGCTGGAGGACTTCCCGGGCCTTGCGAAGACCCTGCTCGCCAACACCTTCGCGCGTGCCCTCGGTTGCAAGTTCAAGCGAGTCCAGTTCACCCCCGACCTGCTGCCCAGCGACATCATGGGGACCTACATGTACGACCAGCAGGCGGGCGAGTTCAAGTTGCGCCCCGGGCCGCTGTTCACCAACATACTGTTGTCTGACGAGATCAACCGCGCACCGCCGAAGACTCAGGCCGCGCTGCTCGAGGCGATGGAGGAGAAGCAGGTCACCATCGAGGGCATCACCCACAAACTGCCGGCGCCGTTCGTCACCATCGCGACCCAGAACCCGATCGAACAGGAGGGCACCTACCCGCTGCCCGAGGCGCAGATGGACCGATTCCTGATGAAGATGTCAATGGGCTATCCGAACCGGCAGGAGGAGAAGGCCATCCTGGCGCGAAGGAAGTTGCGAGGCAAGGACGACCACGACGTCGAGGTGGTGACCTCGCCGAAGAAGGTCGTGGCGATGCAGAAGGCGCTTGAAGAGGTGCACATCGACCCGGCGATCCTCTCCTACATCGTCGAGGTGGTCGCGCGTTCACGTGAGGACCATCGAGTCATCACCGGCGCCTCGCCGCGAGCCAGCCAGGGCCTGTTCAAGACCGGTCGAGCCTCCGCCGCGATCGACGGACGCGACTACGTCATCCCCGATGATGTCAAGTCGGTGGCGCTGCAGGTCGTGCCGCACCGCATCCTGTTGAAGCCCGAAGCGAAGATACGCGGCATCACCGGCACCCACATCATGCGTAAGATCCTGAACGAGGTCCCCGTGCCTGTCATCCAGGGCATCTGAACCAACCAGCACCCACCCAGCCAATCGCATGCCTCTTGAAGGGTGGCTGCGAGAGTACCTACCGGGCCGTGCGAAAGGAGGTCGCCATCGATGAATCCGTACAAGATGATCATCGCCTGCGCCAACCAGAAAGGTGGTTGCGCGAAGACCACGACGGCGGTCAATCTCGCTTCCGCGCTGGCCCGGGGCGATCCAGCGAAAGGCTTCCCGGCAGCCAAGGTACTGCTCGTCGACCTCGACCCGCAGGGCAACGCCTCGACGAGTTTCGGTCTCGACAAGCGGCGCATCCAGAGGACGGTCTACGACCTGCTGATGCACGATGGCTCGGAGGCGCTGCCGCTGATGCGCGACTACCTCATCGCCCCTGAAATCCTGACCGACGCGATGCAGGAGGCGTGGAAGAACCAGAATCCCGACAAGCGGCTGCCGAGGGAAATGATCTGCGAGAATCTCTGGCTGCTGCCATCCAACATCAGGCTGTCCGGGGCCGAGATCGAACTGGCGACCAAGATAGGCAGGGAGACGAGGCTCCGTGAGGTGCTCAGCGCGGTGGCCGAAGAGTTCGACTACATCATCCTCGACACGCCGCCCTCGCTCGGTCTGCTGACCATCAACGCGCTGGCCATCGCGAACTGGATCCTGATTCCGGTGCAGGCCGAATACTACGCTCTCGAAGGGATGAGCCAGTTGATGAACTCGATCCGCCTCATCCAGCGCCGGATCAACCCGCATCTGAAGTTGTTCGGCATCGCCCTGACGATGTACCAGCCGAAGGCGAACCTATGCAGGCTGGTCTCCGACCAGGTGCGCGACCACTTCGGCGAACAGGTGTTCCAGACCGTGGTGCCGCGCCTCATCAAGATCGCAGAAGCGCCGATGGACGGCGCGCCGGTGGTTCTACTGAGACCGCCGAGCCGGACCAATAAGGGCAGTCAGGCGTATTGGGCGCTGGCCAAGGAGGTGCACGAGAGGGTCATCCAACTGAGGCAGAAGTACGGCGTCAGCGAACAGAGTGTGCTGCACCGGGAGAAGTTGCTCGGGGCCGAATCGGACATCGCCGTGTAATCATCCCTCCGTACACCGCGTAAATGCTCATCCAGCCGGCGCTGCGAGGTGGCATCGATTTCTGCTCAGGAAGAGCCATCACAACCGTCATCCTCATCATGTGGAGGAATGAACCGAACCACATGGGTTCCCCGGACATGACCAGCGTCTCGGTCTCCTTCGAAGTCAGACGTCTGCTGAATTCACTGAAGTCTATCGAGGGCGAGGCGAGCGTCGATACACTGCTGAAGACGATGTTGAAGGAGCATCGGATGAATCGGCTCGGTAAGGCGAGCGATGCACTGAGGAAGCGCATCGGCGACCTGGACGAGGCGGCGGTCGAGAAGATCGTCAGCAGTCTGGGACTGGCACCGTGGTGATGCAGATGCTCGGTCAGCCGCCGGTCTACCGCGTCGACGCGGCACTCGTGCTGCGCGGCCTGCTCGACCCGGATTCGGAGGCGCGCACCGTGCTAGACCTGGCGGCTTGCAACATGATCGAGGTCGAGGCGACGGCGCTGGATTGGAATCGCTTGATGTGGGCGTTGCAGGAGAGTCTGCGGGCGCGCGACGCCGATGCTCTCAGCGGCGAGGAACTGCAACGGCTACGAGCCGCCCTGCCGGCATCGTTCCGACCCTGAACTGCTGTCCACCCGGGCCGTCTCGGCCGGGCTCATCGAACGAGGTCTGAGTTGGAGCGGGGAGTGGGGCGAGCCGGAACCGGAATGGAGCCGGGGTGTTGAGGAGCCGGGGGCCGGGAGAGGTCACTTGCCGTCCTGCTTCTGCAACCACTCGTGGCCGTACCAGCGCCACTGGTCCTCGGTCCAGCCCTCGGGCAGACCGGTAGAGGGGATCGGCGGCGCCTCGGCCGGCGGTTGCTCGGCAGCTGCCGGTTGAGCGGCAGCGGTGGGGGATGGGTCGGCGGCCGCCTCGGGGTCTGCGTCAGCTGGGTCAGGGTCGGCGGCCGGGGTGGCTGGGGTCTCTGCGGTTGCCGCTGGATCGGCGTCGTGCTGCTCGTAATGCTGCCAACCGGCCTGACCCTGCTGCCATTCGCCATCCTGTGGGACGGCCTCGGCTGCATCGGAGGTAGGTGAGGTGACCTGCCCGGCACCGTCGGTCAGCGGCACGTCTTGCACGCCCTCGGGTGCGTCGGCCTCTCCCTCTTCAGCTGCTGATTCCCCTTCTTCAGCGCCTATCAGACCGAGCCCTACCACCAGGTCGTCGAGGCTCGCGGTCATCTGCAACGGCGCGACCTCATCATCCCATCCACCTTCATCGATGATGCCACCGACCGAGCGTGACTTGCCCGATTCGATCTCGCTGGTCGCATCGCCGGCCGAGTACTCCTCATCATCCTCGGACTTCGCCTTGGACGCCCTGACCATGCCGGCCAGCCCTTGCACGAGCAGCAGTATCGCGACCATGCCGACGGCGACGACGACACCGATGATGGCGAACTCCTTCAGGCTGGAGAGCATCGCATCCCCCCTGCTGGTGGTCTCGACGGGCGGGTCGACGATCGGTTCATCGGCCTTCTGGTACTCAGCGCAGGCGCTGTTGTTGATATTGTCCTCGCACCAGTCGG
>CAUZSY010000060.1:0-8545 GCA_963582725.1 Candidatus Thalassarchaeaceae archaeon | reverse complement strand
CACACCGGAGGCCGAATGCTCCCAGATGGTGGTGTATTCCTTGCTGACGTTGTCCTGGGTCTGGCCGTGCAGATGCCAGGTGAGGGGTGTGTTCGGGGCAGCATCCTCCTTGTGGATCGACAGTGTCACCCGGAAGGTGAAGTCGGTGTTCGGTTGGTCATTCCAGAACTCCGCCACGGTCATCCAGGAGATCCGCTCATTCGACTGCTGCAACAGTTCGAACGCGTCAGCCAACTTCACATCGACCCGATATCTGAACTCGGTCAGATTGACGTTGTCACGCAGTGACGTAGACACCCTGCCCTTCTCACCATCATGGATGTGAGCCTCCGAGAGGGAGAACTCCAGGGCTCGATCGCCATCCACCTCGACGATTTCAGCACTTCGCTGGCTGTCGTTGCCGTCCTCGTAGTAGATGCGGAAGTTGCCAAACGGCCCGACGCCTTCCAGATCGCTCTGCCAGTCGTAGCCCGAGTCGGTATCGTTACCGACGATGTCGGCGTACTTGTTCGAGACCGGTGCGACCGAGACTCCCGTTCCGAAACCCGATTGGAACAAGGGGGTCACGGCCGGACCTCCCACCTCTGAACCGCCCTCTCCATCTTCCCCGTCCGGTGGGTCATCCGGAGGTGATGCGTACTCGCAGGAGCCATCATCGACCTCGGCAGCGGCGTCGTGGTTCAGTGCGGTGGAATCTGTGCATCCGGCTGGCGGTTCGGCGACGACATCGCCACCACCATTGCTCAAGCAGCCGCTGAGCATCATCAGCGAAAGCAACAGGGTTGTCATCGACTTCCGCATTACTGCGACTCGCCCCTGCGGCACCATCAATCTCTCGCGCTGTCTTCGACCCTGATGAACGGGTCGGTCGAGCATCAGTCCCAGTGAGGCACTTACGTGACAGTAGAATGGGACGAGGGTCTGACCCCTCTAGGCCTTCGCCATCGAGTCGTCGATGAGCGCAATAAGGCGCTTCGTCTCTTTCTTCATCTTGAGGGCGCCTATCGCGCCACCAGTCCATCCGCGCATCGCCGGTTTGAGCGAGAGGACGACTTCTCCGTCGCTCCCATCGGACACGGAGATATTGTACTTGTAACGCTTCGACAAACCCCCCAACAACCACCAACCAACCGCGTTTCCGGTGCCATACACACCGCTAAGCGGAGTGCCACTTTCAAGCCCGTACTTCTGCGCCTTCATGAGGCCAGCGACATCAAGCGCGAGCGTATCAGCGTCGGTCCCCATAAGTTTCCAGGTACCGGACGCATTCTCCAACTTCGATTCTTTGATCAACCCAGTAAACATAGCCCTCTTCTCTTCTACTATCTCCATCGTCTGATAAGAACTGTGTCTTTGGCAAACTCCCTCATTCCTGAACTCCAAAGCAGAGCATCCTACTATGGAACACTGACTCATTCCCATTGTCTCAAATTATCGAACTCTCGGCTTGAAGTTTGCTCCGGCATCTGTTTCCATCCGAGAGATGGAAGGTCGCGGCGAGGCGCGAGCACGACAGAATCGTTACACTGCTAAGTGCTCGTGCCGGGATTTGAACCCGGGTGATCGCCTCGAAAGGGCGAGATGATGGACCGGACTACACCACACGAGCGGTGACCCCGCGACCGACCCTCCGTTCTTCATCGCTTCGGGTTCCTCTCAGGCCCACTCAGGGTTCGTCTCGGGTCCGCTCCGGGTGCGAATCGGGGCGGCTCCTGATTCGCATCCGGTCAGCGTCTGGTTCATTCATCCGCGTTCTCATCCGCGTCGACGCCAGGGCTGAGACCATCCCACCAGCGGTGAACGGGGATCAGGAGGAGCACGCCCGCGATGCCGAGCAGCAGGAAGTTCAACGGGGTCAACCAAGCAAGGATCGCCTCCCCATAGAGTCCGATGGCGACCGCCTGAACGCCGAATCGGAGGCCTCTCCCGACGATGCTGGCACCGATGAAAAACCGCAGGTCCATCTCGCCCATGCCAGCGACCCAGGCGAACACCTTGTACGGAATCGGCGAGACCGCCGCGATGAATATCCCGAAGATGCCATATCTCTCGACCAACACCTCGATCTTCTGCACAGCGCCCGGATTGGCCAGGCGATCGATGATGGCGCGTCCCGCCTTGGCGGCGATCAGGTAGCCGAGCAGCGCGCCTGCGACCGAGGAGAAGGTGGCGACCAGCCAGATCAGTAGGATGGCGAGTGAGGATTCGGCCGACAGATACATCGGAATCGTCAGCAAGTCGGGTGGGATCGGCTGGATCACCGCTTCAGTGAAGGTCAGCAGAGCCAGCCCAGCAAGCCCGAAACCGTCGAGCCAGTCAACGGCCATCGCGGCGCTCTCGGCCCATCCCATGGCCGCGGCTCCAACCTGTCATGGATGAAGTTTCACATCCCAGGACGATGGCGGTCGGCTGATTCGTTCGCGACCTCAGGCGGCCGACAGGTCCGGCGTGACAATCAATAGGGGGGTGCGTCTCTCCGCTAGCATGGTCGGAGCGGCACGGGTCCTCGACACAGGCGCGCTGCTGCATCTGCCCCCACCGAAGTTGAACGGCGGCATCTGCGCCGACAGCCAGCGAGAGGAGGTCGAGAGGCACGACCCGGACAGGGGGCTGCTGCTCGAACAGATCCGTATCCACTGGCGTCAACCATCCCCGACCGGCATGGACATGGCGACCTCGGCGGCGCAGGACACCGGCGACATCTCGGGGCTCTCACCGGTCGACATGGACGTCGTGGCGCTGGCGCTCGAGCATCGCGCCATCATCGTCACCGACGACTACAGGATGCAGAACATCGCTGGCATCCATGGAGTGGGCTGGCATCCGGTGCTGGAGAGCGGCATCATTGAGCAGTTGAAGTGGGAGTTGGAGTGCAAGGGTTGCCGCGCCATCTACCCCGGTCCGGACAAGCCGCCGAAGTTCAGGCGGAAGTTCGGCAAGTGTTCATTCTGCGGCGCCAAACTGAAGTTGAAGAAGGTCGGTTGAATCCCCATTCAACCCAATACCCTCGCTGACCGGTGACCTCGGCTCGTTCTCTGCCTCACTCTCTCGGACGAACCGTCGACCTCGTTCGATGACCTCGTCCGGTTCTCTCACTCAACCCCTGTCGGTGACTCGGCGAGGTCCGCCCTCAGACAAGGATGGAGGGGATGGAACGAGGTTTGCCGGGGACTCTCAGTCGGAGTCCTCTATCTCTTCGGAGACGTCCTCCGGACTCTTGCCGACCGTCTCGACGCCCTTCGCCTCGGCGTCCTCGATCAGCGCCTGCGTCTCGGTCCGTCCGCCCCTGTCGAGGTCCTCCTCGGGACCCTTGGCGTCGCCACCGTCCTTGAGACCCTGATGGAACTCCGCTTTCGCCTGTCCGAAAGCCCTCGCGAGCTTCGGCACGCGCTCGATGCCGAACAGCAGGAAGAACACGCCGACGATGATGAGGATCTCAGTCTGACCGAGTGGCATCGGAGCCGCTGTGGCGGCGGCCGGTATCAAATCCTTCGGCTCGGTCGGCTCATCCGCCCGAGACCGGCGGCAGCAGCGCGATCTCCGCGCCGTCGCGCAGGACTCGGGACGCGTCTCCTATCTGGCCGTCGATGGCGACGCTCAGTCCCTCATCCAGCCACGATTCGAGCCCGAATCTCTCGATCACGTCGAGGGCGGTCGAGCCTTCCGCGACGGCCAGTTCGATGCTGCGCCGGCCGAGCCGTTCGGCGAGCATCCCGAACAGCAGGATGCTCACCTTCCACGCGTACGAGGTATCGTCGTCCGTCGTTCCGTCCTCTGACACCTCCGTCGACCCGTCCTTCGGTCGGCCCGCCGGCTCACCCACATCGTCGGGAAGGCCGGATGCGTCCGCCTCGGCAGGTGCCATCGTGGTCGGCTGGCGGAGGGATGCATTAAACGCGACCGACACCGACATTCGCCGCATGGGCGTCATCGTCGAGGCGCGCGGTCTGTGGAAGGTGTATGAGACCGGTTCGACGCAGGTGGAGGCGTTGAGAGCCGTCGACATCATCGTCGGCCGCGGCGAGATGGTCGCCATCACGGGACCGTCCGGCAGCGGCAAGACGACGCTTCTCAACAATCTCTCGACGCTCGACGAGGCGACCGCCGGCAGCATCCTCATCCTCGGTCGGCCGCTGAACGGCATGAACGACCGCGAGCGGACCTCGCTGCGCGGCTCGAAGATGGGCTTCATCTTCCAGCAGTACCAGTTGCTGCCGGTCCTGACAGCGGCCGAGAACGTCGAACTGCCGCTGCTCCTGCAGGGCGTCGGCGCAGTGGCGGCGAGGCAGCGGGCGATCGAGGCTCTGACCGCCGTCGATCTGGCCGACCGGGTCGATCATCGGCCGGCTGAACTGAGCGGCGGCGAACAGCAGCGAGTCGCCATCGCCCGTGCCTTCGGACACGGACCGGACCTGCTGTTCGCCGACGAGCCGACCGGCAATCTCGACACGGAGACCGGCGATGGGATAATCGATCTGCTCGCCGAACTGAACGAACAGCGCGGTCTGACGGTGATCCTGGTCACTCACGACGCCGAGATCGCCGCTCGCTGCTCCCGGCGGATCGAGATGCGCGACGGGCGAATCGTCGCCGACAGTTCTCGAACCGGAGCAGCGAGCCCGAGCACCCCCGATAGCTCGAACTCGGACGTCGCAGGCACCGCGAGCGCGAGTGCCTCCGAGGAGGAGTGAGCGGCCTCCGCCGATGTCCTTTCGGAGCGGTCGAGGGGCGGATTGGCGAGGCAGAAGGGTGGAGGCGTGGTCAGGGTGATGCAGGAGTCATCGCGCCGAAGGCAGGCCATCCGGCTCGGAGCCGCAGCCTGGTTGCCGCCGCTGCTGCTCGCCTCTGCCTACGCGCTGTTCGTCGAGATGCCGAACCTGTGGAACGGTCTGCTGCTGGCTGGACTGACCGTCGTCATCGCCGGCACCCTGCAGACGCTGCTGACGATCCGATTCTCGCCTCGACACCGGATGCTCTCGCGTCTGGTCGCCGAGGGCGTCCGCCGACGCAAGCGCAGCACGGCCCTGATGATAGTCGGCCTGATGATCGGTTCTGCCATCGTCTCGAGCAGCCTCGTGGTCGGTGACAGCCTCGACGAGACCATCGAGGGGCGGCTCATCGAATCGCTCGGTCAGACCGACATCGTCGTCTCCGGCACCGACCCTCTGACCCGTCAGCCGGTCTGGATGAACGAGAGCCGGATGCGCGACCTGCTGGTCGAGCAACTGGCGCGCGACGACGTCGACGCGGTGTCGTTGGAGATCCATCGGAGGGCCGCGGCGATCACCGCGGACGGTAGCAGGGCCGTGCCGGGGCTGGTCTGGTTGGCAGCCGATCCGGCCCTGCGCCAGCAGGGCGCCTGGCCACCGCTGTCATCGACGCACGGCTGGGGCGACATCCCGGAGCCGGCCTTGAGCACTGCTGGTGGGGTCTCGGAGGCTGGTGGGAACTCGGAGGCTGGCTCGGCGGCAGAGTCGGGAACGGCTGGGGAATCGGCGGCGAACGTGACCGGAGCGGCGGTCAACGAAGCGCTCGCGGCATCACTGGTGGTCGGCATAGGGGATGCGATAGATGTCACCTGGTCGGATGTGTCGCTGCTCTCGGGGGTCACACGACACAGCCACAGATTCTCAATCACCTCGATCATCTCCTCGGAGGGTCTCGGCTGGTCGATAGGAGACCAACCCCTCCTGCTCACCTCGCTGGCTGACGCACAACGACTGCAGGGTAAGTCGGGACAGGTCACCAGACTCGTGATATCCGCGGACGGAGATGTCCGCGGTGGGCTCGACGCCGAGCCGGCCGTCGTCCACGACCTGGCCGAGCGGCTCGACGAGGTGCTCGTCGCCGAGGACATCTCGCTGCAGGTCTCACCGGCCGGACCAGGCGAGTTGCTGGTCATCACCTCGGCCGCGGCAGGCGGCCTGCTGTCGGCGGATGAC
Organism: Candidatus Thalassarchaeaceae archaeon; assembly: GCA_963582725.1. Classification (GTDB taxonomy): domain Archaea; phylum Thermoplasmatota; class Poseidoniia; order Poseidoniales; family Thalassarchaeaceae; genus CAUZSY01. Next base: position 2,603 of record CAUZSY010000060.1, on the reverse strand, counting down.
CAGGATCTGCTGGCCGAGGCGTTCAACGAATCGGGTTCCGACATCCGGCCGAGCGGCGTCATCCAGGTGCCCGTCGCTGGACTGCGGCTCGACGGTACGGACGTCATCGGCCTGCCGCATGTCGAGGTCACCTCGGTTGCGCTCGCCGGCCAGCGGATATGGTTCGGCACCGCGGCCGGCGTCGGCGTCCTCGATCCAGCCAGCGGTGACTGGCGGACCTGGAGCGCCGGTGACGACGTCGCGGTGCTCGACATCGCGGTTCTCAGCGATGATCGGGTGGCGGTGGCGCACGCGGACGGCCTGACCATCCTCGACGGGGACGCCGACGAGGTGGCAGACACTCTGATCGGCACGCGGGTGACCGCCGTCGAGGTCGTGGGTGGCCATCTGCAGGTGCTGCATCTCGACGCCGGCCGTCCGAACCTGACATCGATCCCGACCGAGGCGGCGGCGGCCGGTTCGCTGACCGGCGTGCCGCGCGATCTCGGTGATCACACGGGCGTTCTCAGGGCCAGCCTCGCGGCCGACTCCGAGACGCTGCACGTCCACCTCGACAGGCTGCTGGGCTCGCTGACCTGCACTCTGCCGGTGGCGCCGCCGGCCGATGCTGCTGACTGCAGCGCCGATACGGACGGTCGGACCGGATTGGTCAGCCACGCCGGCGAGGCGTGGGCGATGACGATGAACGATCTCATCGGGGTGTCGGATGCTGTCGCCGGCGTCGGGTCGAGCGATTCGCTTCCCGAGGTCCGACCGCTCGCCGCCTCGACCGGGGCGGTCCTCGGCGACAGCGATTCGGGAGCCGTGGTCTTCGCTTGGAACGGCAGCGGCTTCGTTGCGACACCGCTGCAGCCGGTCGACGGCTCGGTCGGACCGATCGCTCTCGACCCAGCGGTTGACGGTGAGCCGATGCTTGTCACCGGTGCTGCGTCCGGTGCTTCCCTCACCGGTCCGAACGGCACCGTCAGGCTGCTCTCGGAGTCGTACGACCTCGGCCTCTCGCGCACCCTGCCACCGATCGCCTTCGCCGTCGACGGACCGCTCGCCGAACTGGTCGGCGAGATTCCGAACGGCTCGCTGGCGCCGGCCAGCGGCCTGGCCGAGCGGCTGTCGCTGCAGACCGGTCAGAACATCTCGCTGATAGGTTACGTAGCGGCGGCGACCGGCTCGCTCAGAGGCGAGCCGATGACCATCATGACCGCTCTCGACGGTCCGGCCGACCTGCTCGGAGAGGAGCCAGCGCTGCGCGCTCTCGATGAAGCGTTCCTCGGCTACCTGTCGATGACGGACGCGGCTCGGCTGATAGACACGGACGATGTGCGGATGCTGCTGCTGCTGCGGCTGCCGGACGACGCCGATTCGGCGGCCGCGACCCTGGTGACGGTGAACGGCTGGGCCGACGAGGTGGCCGACCTAGGCTCCTCCTCGCTGCAGGTGCATCGGGTCAAGCGCCAGACGGTCGAGCAGACCGAGGGTGCCGGCGCCGCCTTCTCGGCCCTGTTCCTGATCTTCGGCTCGTTCGTCATGCTGGCCGGCATCCTGCTGGTCATCAACATCTTCGTCATGATGGCCGATGACAGGCGGACCGAACTCGGCATCCTCCGCGCCATCGGGCTGCAGCGCGGCGACCTTCGCTGGCTGCTCGGGCTCGAGGGCTCGGGTCTGGCACTGCTCGCCAGCTCCCTCGGCTCGCTTCTCGGACTCGGTCTGGCGCGCCTCATGATGTGGGGCATGGACCAGGCGCTGGCGACCAACTTCGGCGGCTCGTTCGCCTTCGGCTGGTCGTGGTCCTCTCTCATAGCCGGCTTCGTCGCTGGCGTGCTGGTCACTCAAATCACCCTGTCGTTGACCGCTCTCGTGGTCGGTCGACGCAATGTAATCGCTACCATCCGCCGACTGCCGACGCGCTCCGGCGGCCTGCCCTGGTGGTCGCTGCTGTTCACCCTCGCCGCTCTGTGCGCTGCCGCTGCACTCGCCATCCTGACCTTCCTCATCGGTGACTCCGAGAGCGGCTCCGGCCATGTTCTCTGGACCTCGGCCGGCTTCCTCGCGCTGTTCGGCCTGGCGCCGGCCGTGCACATGCTGATGGAGCGGCTCATGCCGGACGAGATGCACCTGTTCGGCCGGCGGATGCACGGTCCGACCATGCTGCCGCGGATCACCGTCGGCGGACTCGGCGTCGCGATGCTGCTCTGGGGCGCCTGGACCGACCCGGTGCGGGCGCGCTACGAGCCGAGCGACTGGAGCTTCATCGTGCTCGGCGCCTTCCTCGTCACCGCCGGAGTGCTCGTCCTGACCACCGTCGGGCCGCTGTTCGCCCGCGCCCTCGTTCGGCTCGCTTCCCGCTTCTCTCCGCGCACCGCCGCCATACTGCCGACCGCTCTCGCGCAGCCCCTCTCGACACCCTTCCGGACCAGTCTGACGATGGGCATGTACAGCCTCGTGGTCTTCGCAATCGTCGTGCTGGCCGGCTACAGCGCCCTGTTCGGCGGCTACCTCGCCGACCTCGGAGACCAGGCGAGCGGTGAATACGAGATCGTCGTCATCGCCGGCTCGGACGGCCTCGACCTCGACGCCGACGCGGCGTTCTGGGAGCTCGGCGA
>CAUZSY010000059.1:0-8644 GCA_963582725.1 Candidatus Thalassarchaeaceae archaeon | reverse complement strand
TCATGGGATGTCGTGATAGTCGGCGGCGGTGTCGCCGCCCTGCGCGCCGCCATCGCCGCTTCCGACGCCGGTGCTTCCGTCATGACCTTCCACGCTGCTGCGGCCAGCTCTGCCGCTGGTGGTGCACCGACCGCCGGCATCGCCGCTTCGCTCGGCGAGCCGGACACACGCGGCCACATCGAGGACACCGTCTCGGCCAGCGACGCCCTCTGTGACGCCTCGGTGGTAGCCGACCGGTGCGACTCGGCCTTCGAACATCTGGCAGAACTCGAACAGTGGGGTCTGCTGTGTCGCCGGGACGCTGCCGGCGCACCGCATCTGTCCGGCGCGCTCGGCCATCGTTCGGCTCGTCTGGCCGGCTGCGGCGATGTGACCCAGCGCCAGATGGTCCGGCTGCTGGAGGAGCAGTGCATGAAGCGGGGCATCCCGCGCAAGGCGGATGTCCTCGGCCTCCGATTGATCGCCGACAACGACCAGATCCGCGGCCTCATCGTGCTCGATGTGCAGACCGGGGCGGTCGCACCCATCCAAGCCAAGACAGTAGTGCTGGCGACAGCCGACCACTCGGGGATCTGGAACGGCGCGGCGACCGCCTCCGGCACGGGAGCGGTGCTCGCTCTCGACGCCGGCGTGTCGCTCAGCGGAATGGAGTTCACGACATGGCATCCTCTGTGCGTCGCTGACACCGACCTAGTTCTACCGATCGAACTGCTCGATGCGGGCGCCAGACTCAGGCTCGTGTCCGGCGATGACATCGAGACCGGAGGCGTCGGGATGACCGAACTATGTCGAACGATGTCGGACCAGTCATGCGTGCTCGACGCTCGAGGCGTGCCGCACGGTGTTCGCGTCTGGTTTCAACAGGCCGCGGACCGCCTTTCCGCTAGAGCGTCGCTCGATATGTGGTCGTACGTCATCCCGCTGCAGCCGCGTGCCGTGCACGGCCTCGGCGGTGCGCCGACCGATGGGCACGGACGAGTCCTGCTGACCGACCGCGACGTCTGGCTGACCGGCCTGCATGCGGCCGGCGGCAGCGCCAGCAGTGGCATGCACGGCGCCGAAGCACTGGTTGGCAACATCCTGCTCGATGAACTGGCTGGTGGTGCCGTCGCTGGCCGACACGCCGGTGAATGGAGCCTGAACGCTCGGCTCGGTGGCGGCGAACTGCTGGAGGCCTCGGCCGATGAGATGGCCGAGCGCCTCGACCACCTGCTCACCGCCGATGCTGAAGGCAGCACGGTCGGAGCGACGGAAGCGGCGATGCTGCGGGTGATGGAACAGCATGTGGGCATCAGCAGGGATGCGGATGGCCTCGATTCGGCGTTGCGGACCATCACCGAACTGGCCGGTCAGCAGATGCGTCTGACCGATCATTCACCCGTCATGAACACCGAACTCGTCCGCAGCATCCAACTGGAGGGATTGCTGATGCTGGCGCGGACCACCATCACCGCTGCCTCGGCACGTCGAGAGAGTCGAGGCGCCCACAACAGGACCGATCACCCGGCTCGCAACGAGGAGGCGAACCACATCCTCGTCGATGCAGATGGTGCGGTGGCAGACATGCCTTGCGCCTGACGCGTAACCGGTGGCCGGGCACCTGAGGACAGTCGGGACGACTTGTTCTCACGCAGTGATGCCGGAGATGGACCGGCAGACCGGGAGACCGGGAAAACCATCGAACCAACACGGCCAATAGGCGAGGTAAGGGCAGGCATCGCCGCTCAGGTGTCTCGCGGTTGTGCCAACGCTCAAGGCGGCACAGCCTCGGACCGGGGCTGATGCGGGAGAGCATGGCCATCGCGCTTCTGGTCGCGATCATCGTCGGCCTGGCGATCCTGTCGCCCGGACATGATGCTCCGAAGGCGCCGGAGGTGGATGTCAATGATGGTTCGGGGGCCGAGGACGATGTTCCCCTGAACGCATCGTGCACGACGGCGACCGCAGCGAGCCTCAGCGCGGTGAATCTGACCGAGACGTGGCGAGCGGTCGGCGAGAAGGTCATCTTCAGCAGCCCCAACACGGCAGACCTGAACGGTGACGGGACACTCGACATAATCATCGGCTCTGGCAGTGAGACCGAACAGGTCGGCGCGGTGCAGGCGATCGACGGTGCCACCGGCGAGATCATCTGGCGAGTCGATACATCGGGTGAGATGGTGGGCACGGCCACTCTGATCGATCTTAACGGGGACTCCACAGTCGACATAGTGGCCGGCGGCAGGGATCAGCAGCTGGTCGGCATAGATGGGGCCACTGGAACGGTGCTCTGGCGCTTCGATCCAGCCGACCCGGCGCAGGACGCATGGTTCCAGTTCTACACGGGCGTGGACATCGGCGATATCGATGGCGACGGTACGGCGGACATCCTGCAGGCGAACGGTGGTGACCCGCTGAAAGCGGTTGAGGAGGAACGCGAAGCGGGTTCTCTCGTGATAGTCTCAGGCGCTGATGGTCACGCGATCATTTCGGTCGAGATGCCGGATGGTCGTGAGACATACATGTCGCCCATCGTCACCAGCCTGACTCCGGGCTCACCTCCCATCGTGCTGTTCGGCAGCGGCGGTGAGACATTCTCAGGTTCACTCTGGTCGGTGCCGTTGAGCGATCTGGTGAACGGCTCTCTGGCCAACGCCAGCGAATTGATCACACCGACCGTTACCAAAGGCGTCATCGCACCACCATCCGTCGTCGATCTGGATGACGACGGGACGCTGGACATCGTAGCCGCCCTGTTCGACGGCAGACTGGTCGCGGTGAGCGGATCGAATCACTCGATCATGTGGAACCTGAGCATAGGAGGTGAGAGTTACTCGTCTCCAGCCATCGGGCAGTTCGATGACGACCCGGCGCCGGACGCGTTCATCCAGTTCCTGACAGGCGCCTGGCCAGAATACACCGGCGCCTCCTCGAGGGCGGTGTCCGGCCCCAACGGTTCGATCCTGTTGGCTCGCCAGAGCGATTCCTCAGCCGTATCTTCACCGCTGGCGGTGGATCTGGACGGGAATGGAAGGGATGAGGTGGTGCTGGTCGAAGGCGCGTTGGGCTTCCCGGCCGGTGGATTACACGCGATAACCATCTTGGACGCCTGCACCGGTGATGAGAAGACCATCTGGAACGGCAGTGGGTTCCCCATATCCACCCCGGTCATCATCGATCTCGATTCTGATGGCACGCTGGAGATGGTCTGGGCCTCCTCCTCCTTCGAGGACGGCTGGACCGTGCATCGCGGCGAGTTGACCGCCGCGACCCCCCCCACGCTCTCCTGGGGCGGCTATCTCGGCACCTCGCACACCGGCGCATCGCCGCTGTGAGTTCCGCCCTAATGCTCATCCGATGGGACGGAATCGGCGGTGTATGGTCGAGGCGAGTCTGTTCACTAGGATGATCACCGGCGAGGTTCCGGCATCGGTGGTGGCGAAAGGTGACGACTGGCTGGCAATCCTCGATATATTCCCACGCCGGCCCGGTCACACGCTGGTATTCCCGGTGCAGCAGGAGCGTCACATCGCTGAGTTGTCCGAGGCCAGCCGGGCGAACCTGATGGACGGCGTGGCCGAGGTCCAGCGCCGTCTGACAGAGGTGTTCGACACGGACGACTTCTCAGTAGTCGTTCACGACGGTCCTACCGCCGGTCAGGAGGTGCCGCACGTTCACATCCATGTGATACCCCGGTCGCCAGGCGACGGCGGCCGAGGCCTGCTGTCGATGTGGCCGGACGCCCCGCCACCCGGCGGCGAGCCCGACTTCGCGGGATTGAGCGAGTTGGCGAGTCGCCTGGCTGGTATCGAGTGAGGCGTGCGAATGGACATCATCGGCAGTGCGAGTCGTCAACCGGAGGATGCCAGGGATGCCTGGCGGGTCCGCCCGCCCGACCCCCGTCGCGGTGAGCATAACCTCTCGCATCGAGCCCGAAGCATCGATGTCGCGGGCATCGAGCGAGTCCGCTGGGCGCACGACGGCAGCCACCCCGGATCGCCTTTCGTCTGGTGTTTGATGACCTGTTTGTTCAGGTTCGGCTGGCTCAGCGTCTTCCGTCACAGAACGAGCAGCGCCGTCGAACCCGTCGATCCGGCCCGCGGTTCCATCTGCTTTGCCTGGCACACCAGCGGTCTGGTCGACCCGGTGGCGATCATGATGACCCATCCACACCGTCTCCTCGGCATCGGCCGCCACGATCTGGTCACCCGACCACCGGTCGGCTGGTGGGTTCGCAAGACGGGCGGCCAGCCGATCATCCGGAAGCGAGAGATCGACGCCGGGCTGATCGATGAGGCGACGGCCCGTCGCATCAACGCTCGAGGTCTCGGCACCATGGCACACGCTCTGGCAGGCGGCGCCGGGGCGATCATCATGCCTGAGGGGACCAGTCATCTCGACCCGTTCATCCGTCCGCTCCGCAGCGGTGTCTTCCGCATAGCCGTCAACGCGTCGGCGATAGCCGAGCAGCGCGGTTGGACGAGACCGGTCGTCCAACCCGTCGGTCTGCATTACCGGAACAGCACTCGCTTCCGATCGGACGTGCACGTCGAGTACGACGAACCGTTGACGATGCCCAGCACGGGCATCGATGGCGCCGATGCCGAGCGGCTGGTCAGCGGCGAGTGGATCGAGCCGCCGGAGGCGATCGTCGAAACCCTTCGCGATCGCGGCGAAGCGGCACTGCGCCGATTGACGCCGGACGCCGCGACCTGGGCCGAGACGCATCGCTGGGATGTCATCGCACATGTTGAATCGGCCGAACGCGGCCGACCACTGTCCGGTCTGCAAGCCGAGGTGCTGGCCCGCAGAAGCGTACGAGACCGTCTCCGGTCGCTCGATGAGCCAGCCCTCGACCCTCTTCTCGAAGCGGCCGACGAGGTCGCTGCGCTGCTGCTGGAACACGACCTCGACGGCCGTGCCATCGCCAGCGGTGAACTCGACACCAGCATTGGTCGGCCGCTGCTCGGCGCTCTGGCGGCACTGCTGCTGCTGCTGATCAGCCTGCCCGTCTCCCTGCCCGTCTCGCTGGTACCGCTCCTGATCGGCAGATGGCTGGGCGACCGCACCGATGAAGGTCTCGACAACAGGGTGACCATCCATCTGGTGATCGCCTCGTTCAAATCGTTCCTCATCACACCCGTCATCGTGGCACCCCTCCTCATCTGGCTGTTCCTAACGATGGGATTCTCACCATCGATGAGCCTGCTTCTGACCCTGCTCTCACTACCCCTCGCCTGTCTCGCCACCCAACCGTTCGACCTGCTCACCCTGAAGGCCTTCGATCTGCTCGACGACCTGCTCACAGCAGGCCGCCGGCGACGACTCGGCAGCCGCGACACCGGAGCCGGATTATCAGCAGCCATCGAACGGCTCCGGGCCGCGACAGCCGTCCTCTCCACCCCCGCATCGACCTGATATAGGACGGCCGGGGCAGATGTGTCGTGAGTTCCCGGGACGTCATCACCCGCATCGAGCAATGGCTCTCGGAAGAGGGATTAGAAGTGCGGCGGACTAGCGACCCTCGTGCCACCGTCCACCTGCATGTCCGATATCCGCCGACCAAGCACGGCCATGTATTCAACATCGTCGTGCCGAAAAGCCGCTCACTCGTCGTCATCGGTTCGATGACGAGGGTCGACGCAGGGCAACAGGATGAGATGTCGGAGCACTCGTCGGAGAACCCCGACGCGTGGGAGGAGTGGCTGCATGAGACGCGAATCCACCTGACCCGCGAGAAGTTGGATTGGGTGCTGCACGTCGGTCACTCTGAAGCGCCACCGACCGGACCGCTGCAAGCGTTCAACATCTCACGACCGATCTGGTTCGATGGCTTGAATCAGCACACTTTCATGGATGGCATCCGCTCCGTCTGGTTGGCGAAACTGGCTGTCATCCACGAGATAAAGTACAGTTACGGACCCGGTATCGGCAAGCCGGGCGAGGTCGACGACTGGCAGCAGAAGGCTGCGGCCACCTCGGACACAGCCGAGATCGATGTATCCGAGGACATGACCTTCGGCTCGTCGTTCGACCCGAACGAGTACGCATGACCCGCGGACAATTCCACCTCGCCAGCGTGACCGCCTCGCCACGCACTCATAGGTAGAGGTGAGATGGCGAGCAGAGCGGCGGCATGCGCAGTGCAAGGCGCAACGGTGACGGCCGTGGGAAATGACCGGAGAGGGTTTCGGTTAAGTATGGATGAGCAGCGAATCGCCTCCAGTCAGCGAAGGTTATCGCGAGAGGTGATGGAAATGGAGAAAGGAGTAAGGAAGAGCTGGATGCTGGTCGCATTGATGCTGTTCAGCACGCTCGTCGTGCTGCCGGCGGACGAAGTGGAAGCGGCCGAGATAGTCATCACGGACGCCGTCCAGGTGGTCGATGGTGGACCGATAAATGAACGAATGGCAGCGATGACGGCCGACAGCGAGGGCAACGTCCACATCATATGGAGTCGCAACACGCAGCATCTCTACTACACAATGCTCGACCCTCGGGCCGAAGTCTTGATCGATGTGACACAGATATCCAACCCCGGCCAACACCGAGCCTGGCACCCCGCGGTCGCCATAGACTCTGAGGATCGGGTTCACGTGAGTTGGACCGACAAGGCGAATCAGCACACAATCATGTACACCGTGATCGATCCGGCCGAGGACGACCAGGACGGTTCGACGGCCGAGGACCAGACCATATCGATCATTGACGATTTCGTCGTCTCGCAGCGCAATCAGAACCGCGACTGGCCGGCCATCGATATCGACAGCGAGAACAACGCGCACATCGTATGGGAGGACTCGTACGACCCGCTCGACAAGTTCTACCAGCAGCCGCAGATCTACTACTCGATGATCGAGATCGACTTCCAGACCCGCGACGCGATCACAGCGATCGACGATTCGATGCTGACCCCCGTCATAGGTCACAAGGGTCACCCCGACGTCGCGGTCGACGCTGACGATTTCGTGCAGGTGGTGTGGGACGACACCCGCGGCGGCAAGGTCGAGATGGTCGTACCGATCGACACCTCCGGTTCGATGTATTCCGAGTGGGCCGACGTCTGCACAGTGTTCTACGGCGGCCAGTTCAGCGGCGGTTCATACTTCCGCGGCCTGAAGCCGATGCTGGAGGACGCCAACATCACCGTCTACGAGACCATCTATGCGATTCTCGGCTACGGCATCCCCAGCGCCGGGCAGGGTGGCTCCTGCTCGACCGCTTACGCTACCGGCGGCTCGGGCAGCCAGGGGCCGCGCGCCACCCATCTCGGCCAGACGCCGAGCGACAACAGCGGCGGCATCCGGAAACTGCAGAACTTCGTCTTCAACGGCGGCTCGATCACCGGAAACTCCGGCGAGGACTGGGGCCCCGCCTCGAACTGGGCCTGCTTGTCATGGGTCGACGCACAGGGTCGCATGGGCAATCAGGCGAACCCGCCCACCAGCGCCGACCACCGCTGGAATCCTAACGCGACGAAACTCGTCATCCCGATTTCGGACGAGGGCCCGCGCAACGGCCACCCGGCGCAGCAGTCGGATGACACCGCCTCGATCAACGAGGCGCACGACTCCTGTGTCAACGCCGGCGTCGTGCCGGTGCCGATGGAAGGCTCATCGTGGGGCGGCGGCAGCACCCAAGTGCAGTCGCACATGCTCGATCTGGCCCAGTGCCCGAACGGCGTGGTCAACTCCAACCCCCGCATATGTCCGGGCAGCACCACGCGAAACACGGATGCCGGGGGGCAGGTCTACCAGTTCCCGGCCTCCGGCGGCAGCGCTCAGCAGATGCAGCTGCTGGTCGAGGCGATGGTCTACATCGCGACTAACAACTCGCGTGAGATCTATCTCTCCGTCCTCGACCCGTACGCGTTGCTGGACCGACCGAGTCCCGGCTGGATCAAAGGCCAGACGGCGACCAGCAGCAGCACCGGCCGCTACATCGAGGACATCGGCCCGTCGATGGATTCGCAGGGCTACGGTCACCTAGTCGTCGTCAATGACACGCGTGTGACGCTCGATGACGCGTTCAGCATGCATCCATCGATCGCGGTCGACACCAAGGGCAACACGCACATCGTCTGGATGGATGGTCGCGCCTACGGCTTCGAGAAGGAGGTCAATTACGAGGTCTACTACTCTCGGCTGCGATTGCGCGGGGTGTCCGACTGGAACGGCGTCCCGGCCGGTCTCCCCTCGTACGGCATCAAACAGATCGTAGACACACCGATATCGTTCATCGAGGGCAAGAACAACATCCCTCAGAACAACTACTACCAGCCGACGTCATACATGCCAGAGATCCTCAGCGACAATCGTGACAACATCCACATCGCTTGGCTCGACAATGGAAACACCACGCAGGGCGAGACCATCATGTACACTCGTCTGAACCACACCAATGACGACTTCCCGGCCGGCGCCGGCATTCCGTTGAATTCGATCGCCTCGTCCGTCATCGATCCATGGCAGGCGACCGAAGTGTCGACCTGGTCTAGCAACAAGCTCGGCCCGAACACCGGCCGGGCGCCCGAGTTGAGCCAGCCACCGGCCTTCGCCAACGATCTCGGCAGCGGCGCTCATCTGGTCTGGTCCGACACCAACAAGTGCAACGACGAGAGCAACGCCAACACCTACACTCTCTGTTACGTGCATGTGCTGACCGG
>CAUZSY010000058.1:0-8697 GCA_963582725.1 Candidatus Thalassarchaeaceae archaeon | reverse complement strand
GAAGTATCAACTAACCAACTCGGATGTGTTAGAAGGGGTCATCCGAAACCCCTCTGTATTTCTTATGGCGATACAATGGGCTTTGCGTGGGTCAGTTGCATCGCTAGCCTCTGCTCAGGTGATCAGGGACCCGATTATTGGAGTAGGGGGCTGCAGCATCGCTCTGTCGAAGCGGTTCAGTCGGGTCGTGCGGAGGTGACGGCGAGTGCGATGGCTGCTAGGGCGGCGATGAGGGGGACGCTGAGGGCGCCGATGGCCGGCGAGAATCCGATCTCGTCGGTCCGATCGTCAGTAATCGCCGCTTCGCCCGCCGCCTGGTCGGGACACTCGCCGCCACCCCACTGCTCGCCATCGAACCAGCACGACGACCACACCTTGCCGCCGAGCCCCGTCGCCGGCAGTCTCAACTCGCCGCCATCCGGCCAGTACAGGTAGACGACGTAGTTGACGTAGGTGTGTTCATCGGGCGGCATCACCTGCCCGACCCACACCCCGGCGGTCGAACTCTCGTTCATCTCACCCTCCTCAGGCTGGAGGCAGATCAGGTCGTTCGTGCAGATCTGATAGGTCCAGTTGACAGCCGTGCCGTTGCCGCGGGCGGTCTCGTTCAGACCGACACTTAGCGTGAACGGCTCGTCGTCCCGGCTCACTTCATTGACGCTGATCGATGTTATCGGCGTGTCCGCGTAGTCGAGCGTCTTGTTGACGCCGCTCTCCGCCGCCACAACGCCGACCGTCGCCGTCATTCCGAAGCCGACGAGCATCAGGATGACGGTCGACAGCAGCAGCTGGCTTCGCATCACTGAAGCGTCACCCCTCGCTTCTTCTTAGACGATTGCAACCCGAGACCACCGCCTCCGGCAGCGTGGAGAGGACAGGCGAGTGGCAGACCGAGCAGCAGACAGGCTCACAGGCCGATGTTCCACAACTCATCGCCGACCCAGTGAATCGTCCGCACCGCCTTGCCCTTCACCGTCTCCACCATCTCGTCACCCGACAGCAGGGCCCAGCCGAGCGCCAGCGGCTTGCCGTGCTTCTGATCGCGGATCCACACGAGGTCACCCCGTTGCACCGCCGGGTCTGCAAGATGGATGCCGGCGCCCATGCAGTCGGCGCCGTTCATCAGGAACGGTATGGCGCCGGCGTCGACCGCGCACCAGCGCACGCTGACGTCCCATTCGATGACACCCCGAAGCGTCGCGAACGCCAGCACCTCGCCGGCCGGACGGCCTTCTCCGGCCAGATCGTCCGGCCGTGGCACCTCGACCGCCAGAGTCTTCTTGTCTACTATGAGCAGCGTCCAGGTGCCGAACCGAGCTGTCTCGAGGAACGCCTGCTCGACCTCGGGATCGACGCCGAGCACCTCGGTCAGCCGCTTGATGAGCCCCTTCAGCCGCTTGTGCCGGACCGGCTTGCGCCCCTTGACGCGCCACTCCTTGCTCACGCTCCGTCCCAATCCCTCCCGCCTCATCAAACACGCGCCCCCAGCCGCTCGAGACCCTCAGCCCGCACAGCCTTCCGCCTCAACCGTCACCACTCCCTTGTCACCCCCGAGCACCTCCGCCTGCAGCGCAGATCAAGTTGGATTCTGAAGGGTTGAAGTAGGTCGAGAGTATCTGTCTCCGGCATGTGTGAACTATTCGCAATGAGCTGCAACCAACCAGACCGAGCGACCCGCAGTCTGCCCGAACTGGCCGACCTTTCGCCCTCGAATCGCGACGGCTGGGGCATCGGCTGGTTCGAGGACGGCATCGCCCGCGTCGAACGCGAACCCGGCCGGGCCGACCGGAACGAGATGTTCTCCGATGCGATGCGGCGGGCCACCAGCCACAATCTGATCGCCCACCTGCGATACGCCACCCATGGCGAGCCTATGCAGTGAAACTGTCATCCGTTCTGGCGCAGCCATCGTGGCCGCCACTGGATGTTCGCACACAACGGCTGGGTATCGAACGTCAGGGACCACCCAGACGCACTCGGTGATACCGATTCCGAACGCATCTTCCATCACATCATGGACGAGGTGTCGAACTACCAGCAGATCGGTAAGATACGCGGCTCCATCCCGGCTCTGAACAAGGCCATCGCTTCGGTCTTCGAGGAGTATGGCAGCGGCATCAATCTGAATCTGCTGATCAGCGACGGCTCGATCCTCTACGCCTATCACCATTACCCGGGAAAGCCACTCTACATGCTGCGTCGAGAAGAAGTACTACGGCGGCGCCACCTTGCTGTCAACCCAGCCGCTCAGCGGTGAGGATTGGCAGCCGATTCCGGCCGACCGCCTGCTGGTCCTCGACCGGGGCGAGATCCTCGTCCTGACCGATCGCCTCGCCTCGGCGACATCCTGAAGCCAGCGGCCTCTGCCTCGCTAATCCGTCGCTCATCGATTCGACCGCCTCTCTTCGTTCAGAACCCCTTCAAGGAGTCCGCTCCGGATCAAGGCGGTGATGACTCGTGCAGGTTGAGCGCCTGTCTGGCGCGCCCGACGTCGTCGACGCTGAACACCAGCTCTGTGTCGCCGGCGCGCTTGCTGAGCACGTAGATCGAGCGGATGTTGACGCCGGCACCGCCGAGCGTCTCGGCGAACCGGGCCAACGCGCCGGGAACGTCCGGCATCACCATCGAGACGAGTTCCTCGGAGTGATGTTCGATGCCGAGCGATTCGAGGACGGCGACCGCTTCACTCACCTGGTGGGTGACGATGGCGACGTTCGGCGCTACTCTGCCGATGGCACAGATGGTCTCGATGTTGATCTCCGCATCGGCCATCGCTCTGGCGACTCTGGCCAACTGTCCTGGTTCGTCCGGCAGCACCATGCTGATCTCCTTCATCCACTCACCTGAACCGCTGGTGGCGCACTCGTTCTTCAACCTCTCACCCGGCTCGACGGGCACATCGCCTGTTTCAAATAAGGGCAGCAGGTCGGCCGCTTCCGAGGAATCAGCATGGCAGGATGGCATGGCATCTCTAGACGCAAGCCGAGCGGCGGTCGTCTGAAGCGTCCGAGCCGCTATCGCGGCAAGCGGCGCAGCGAGATCGCCAGCGAGAAGCAGTTCGCCTTCATCGCCGAGGAGATCTCCCGCAAGGTGTACCGGAAGCGCGCCGGCTCGAGCACCGTTCGGATCCTCTCCGCGTCGAGAATCAATGTCAACGACCCGAAGAGCGGCAAGACGATCCGCACGACGATGTCGAGGGTGACCGAGAACGGCGCCGACCCGAACTACGTCCGCCGCAACATCCTGACCAAGGGCGCCATCGTCGAGACCGAGATGGGTCTGGTCCGTGTCACCAGCCGACCCGGCATGCACGGCGTCCTCAACGGCGTCCTCGTGGACGAGTGAGCGAAGCCCCGAAAAGGGGTGAGGGCTGGAGACGGGGGCTGAGAGCGATGTCCGACAAGGCGAAGCGGATGACGGTCTGGACCGGTTACTTCGACGTCCGCCTGTCGCGCTCCGAGGGTCGCCGAGTGGCGCGTGAGGCCGCCATCCCGAAGCCGAATCTCGACGCCATCGCGTACGCGGCGCGCGGCTGCGGCATCAGCAAGATGCGGCGCGAGGGAAAGGCGTCGCATCCGGCTCGTCCCCACTCACGCGAAGGTCGACTGGTGATGTCGACTGCCGACGCGCTGCGGGCCACCGGCACCGACTCGAAGGAGGGCGTCATGCAGGCCATCGGCAGTCACCTCGCGGGTGAATACGCGAAGCAGCGCGAGGCCGATCAGGTGGCGCGCAAGCGCGGCCCGAAGAAGGGCGACCGCAGGGGCCGAGCGCAGCGCGGCGGCAAGCCACGACGCGGCGGCGAGCGCGGCGGCCGTCGCTGACTCAGCTGCCCGCCGACCAACACCCTCGGCTTCTGGCTCGCTCAGAGGGTGCCGAAGATGCGGTCGCCGGCATCGCCGAGTCCAGGCAGGATGTAGCCGACGTCGTTCAGCCGCTCGTCCAGCGCCGCGAGGTGTATCGCCACGTCCGGATGCGCCGTGCTCAGCGCCGCGACTCCTTCAGGTGCGCCGACGATGCCGACGAAGCGGATATCGTCGATGCCGGCCCGCTTGACCAGATCGATGGCAGCGATGGCCGAGCCGCCGGTCGCCAGCATCGGGTCGAGGACGAACGCGAGGCGATGTTCTGCTGATTCGGGCAGCCGGTCGTAGTAGGTCTCCGGCTCCAGCGTCTGCTCGTCCCTCGCCAGTCCGACGTGCAGCACCGACGCGTCGGGAAGCAGCGCCAGAGCCGCCTCGACCATGCCGAGCCCGGCGCGAAGAATAGGAACCAGCGCTATGGGTCCACGCAGCCGAGAACCGACGAACGGCTCCAGCGGCGTCATCCGCTCATCATCGTCGGTCGTCAGTCCCGCGGTCGCCTCGGCGAACAGCACCGCCGCCAGCCGGCCGAGTTCACGCCGGAAGGTCGCCGCGTCGGTATCCGCGTCGCGCATCCTCGTCAGCGCCTCGGCGACGACGGGATGCTGGCTGACCGTGCACCCCTGCATCGCTTCACCCAAGCCTCTCTCAGTCGACATCGACGGTTCGGACCCAGCCGAACGGATCCTCCGCTCGCCCGATCTGGATGCCGGTCAGCAGGTCGTACAGCCGCTTCGTCGTCTCGCCGACCTCACCGTCCCGATAGGTCGCCTCCAACTCGCCGTGCCTGATGTGGCCGATAGGCGAGATGACCGCCGCCGTGCCGGCGCAGAAGCATTCGTCCGCCGCCAGCACGTATTCGATGTCGATCCGCTCCTCTACAACCTCGATCCCCAGTGAGCGCGCCAACTCGATTATGCTCGCACGGGTGATGCCGGGCAGGATGGTGCCGGTCAACTCGGGTGTCCGGAGGACTCCGTCCTTGAGGCAGAAGAAATTGGCAGCACCGACTTCTTCGATGTAGCGATGCTCGGCCGCGTCGAGGTAGATGATCTCCGCGTATCCCTCCTTCTTCGCGTTCTTGCTCGGCATCATCCCTGGCGCGTAGTTCCCGATCGCCTTCACCCCACCGCTGCCACCGAGCGCCGCGCGATGGTACTGATCGCTGACCTTCAGCGAGATCGGCGTCATGCCTCCCTTGAAGTACGGACCGACCGGACAGGTGTAGACGATGAACGTGTATTCGGGCGACGGAGCGACCCCGAGGATCGCCCCGCTGCCCCAGAGCACCGGCCGGATGTAGAGCGCCCCTCGGCCGGTCGGTGGTACCCAGCGGGAATTGCCTCGGACCGTCTCGGTCACCGCGTCGATGAACATCTGCTCGGGCACCGGCGGCATGCCGAGCCGCTCGGCGCCGCTCTGGAAGCGGCGTGCGTTTCGCTCCGGTCGGAACAGCACCAGTTCGCCGTTCACCGAATGCTGCGCCTTCATCCCCTCGAAGATGCCCTGGCCGTAGTTCAGCACCCCGGCGGCCGGCGAGATGGTGATGTCGGAGTACGGCTGGAGGCTGCCGGGACGCCATTCTGATCCGAGGTCGCAGCGCGCGACGTACATCTGGTCGGTCTCGGTGAACGAGAAGGTCAGGGTGTCCCAGTCGATGTCGGCCGACTCCACTCCGCTCCCCCGCACCGCTGATGCGGCGTGCCTAGCAGGGTCTGACCCCGCCCTTCAACGATTCCCCCGATTCCCCCGCTCATCTAGCTCTGGCTCGCCCCCCCGGTAGACGATCCGCTGAGACCTGCCATGACGGACCAGCCACTGACCGGTCAGTTCGATCCACCGCTCGACCATCGACCCCGCAGCGGCATCGCAAGTTCATTGAGGGTCGTCGCTTCGTTCGACCGGAGGCGGCGCGATGCGATGGAGCGAATCCGCATGCATCGTCCACGCCTCCTATCAGGCGGTCAGGGGAGCGACGCCGCCGCGCACCGTCGTCGAGTTGTTCTGCCGGGCTCGGGCCGGCCATTCGGTGACGCTGCTGGTCTCCGGGCTCAGGCCGTTCCTCGACATCGCGCGGCCCGGCCGGCCGAGTCCGGAGGTGGACGTCTCCGGGCCGCTCGAAGCGGTCGCCGCCGACGCCGACGTGGTCTGCATCGGCGAGCCGGTCGAGAAGTGGACCGAAGAGGGGGTCAAGCGGCACTGGCGGGTCGAGGTGACCCAGCCCTACGTCGTGCCTCCTCTGCGGACCCGGCTTGCCGATGATTGGCAGGTGTCGAGCGCCGACATCGTGTTCCCGCAGCGGCTGCTGCTCGACGCCGACCTCGGCCCGCACATCCGCTACGACGCCACCGCGCTCTGGGCCGGAGAGCGCGCGCCCGCCGATCTGCGCGCCGGTCTGGCGGACGACTCCGGCGAGACGCCGCGACTGCTCGCGGCCGAGCGCGTCCGCGACGCCGGCGGTGCCGGACTCTACCCGACCGACGTCATCGCCGCCTGTTCGATCGACGACCTCACCGCCACCGAGCCGTTCACCGCCCCTCTCGTCATGCTCTCGTTCGATCTGGAGACCAGCATCCAGCGCGACGACATCCTCTGCGCCGGCGTCGTCATCGACCGCGCCGGCCAGCGCGAGGAGCACGCGCTGCAGGGCGAGGAGTCCGAACTGCTGGCATCGCTCACCCGGCTGGTTCGCGAGTCCGACCCGGACATCATCACCGGCTGGAACATCGACAACTTCGACCTGCCGCGCATCGAGATGCGTCAGCGCGCTCTGACGCCGAAGAACGACCAGTGGCGCGCCGCCGAGCTGTTCGGTTGGGCGAGGACACCGATGGTCGAGGGAGGCGAGAAGAGGGCGTTGCCTGAGCGGCAGCAGAACCGTCGGTGGAGGATGCCAGGCAGGTGCGTGATGGACGGTTGGTGGGAGGCGAGGATGACGCTCCGACCGCGCCGCGAGTCACTCCGATTCGTCTCCGAGATGCTGTTCCCCGAGCGCGAGGACCTCCGCAAACTCGACATCGACGCGAGCCAGATGGACGCGGAGTGGGCGCGTCGCCCCGATGAGGTGCTGCGCTACTGCGTCCGCGACACCGTGCTGCCGCTGGAGATTCTCGAGAAGATCCAGGCGACGATGCGGAAGGAGGCGCTCGCCGCCGTCGCCAAGGTGCCGCTGGAGACTGCGATATCGGGTACCACGAGCCAGTGGATCGACTCGCTGGTGATCCGGATGGCCGACCGCGAATCGATCGCCATCCCGCGCACCAAGAGCGGCCCTCGTCGCCGCGACCAGATCGCCGGCGGCTATGTCCACGAGGTCGAACCGGGCATCCATCCGTGGGTCGCCGTGCTCGATTTCAAGTCGATGTACCCGTCGATAATGATCGCCAACAACATCTGTTCGACGACCCGGGTCGACGCGCCGCCGAGCGGCGTCAAGACGCATGAATCACCGATGGGCACCCACTTCCTGCCGCTGACCGAACGGGCAGGTCTGGTGCCGAGACTGCTGCAGGACCTGATGGCCGAGAGGGACCGGAGCAAGGCGGCGATGAAGGAGTGCATGGAGGCTGGCGATGAGGCGGGGGCGCTGTTCCACGACCGGCTGCAGTTCGCCGTGAAGATCCTGATGAATTCGTTCTACGGAGTCTTCGCGTCGTCGTTCTACAGGTTCACCCACCCCGACCTCGGTGCTTCGATAACCGCTTGGGCGCGCCGCAACATCCGGGCCATCATCGACACCTTGGAGGACGAGCAGCACGCCGTCGTCTACTCGGACACGGACAGCATCTTCGTCCGCGCGCCGACCGCTGAAGGTGCGCCCTTCCGCAAGCCCGACCTCGACACCCAGACCCCCGAAACAGGCACCGCCTCCATGGCAGACGAGGCGGCTGGATACGAAGCGGCCCGTCAGACGATGATCGACTTCGGCCGTTCACTGGCGACACGCTTCTCCGTCGAGGGCGCCGAACTGGAGTTTGAGATCGGTCTCGCCGCGTTCTTCAGCCACGGCGCGAAGAAGCGCTACGTCGGTCGTGTCGTCTGGCCCGAAGAGAAGTTGCTGATCCGCGGCTACGAGGTCCGCCGCACCGATTCATTCCTCCTCCTCACGCAACTGATGATGCCGACCTTCGACCAAATCCTGGACGGCCAGCAGGACTTGGCCGTGCGCGCCGTCCTCGACCTAATCGAGCGCATCCGCCGCCGCGAGGTCGAACCGCGCGAACTGGTCATCAGCCGCTCCTGCAAGGGTCATGTCGACAAGCACGGGAAAGTCGACTTCTCGCGCGTCTACGACCACCCCGAAAGGCTGCCCTATGTTCGAGCAGCGAAGAAGCGCATAGCCGCCGGCCTCGCCTTCACGCCGGGCATGAAGATCGGCTGGCTGGTGACCGACGGCAGCGCCAGCCCGATGACCGTCGAAGCGTGGCTGGTCGAGGAGACCGGCATCGAGCAGACCGACTACGACCCCGAGTTCTACGCCAAGCGCGTCGCCACCGCGATGGGCCGGCTGACCGAGGCGTTCGGCTGGTCCGCCGACGACCTGCTCAAGGGTAACCGCCAGACCACCCTCTTCTCATTCTGACGCCCACATGTTCCGTCAGAGCACTGCGCGGCCCAGCGAGCTTCTCTATCGCGGTGTGTTGTGTGTTACCTCGATTCAAGCGATGGTGCGCTCGGGCGTGCCACCCACCTGTGCCCCGTTGAAGAAGACGGTGATGTCCAGCGTGCACGCCGAGCTGGCGTTCTCGTCGGACGAACCGCAGATGTTCACACCGTTCTCCTTGAGGTACAGGATCTCGTTGTGCTCCCACTTCGTGTCATCCGAGCCCGTCTG
>CAUZSY010000057.1:0-8733 GCA_963582725.1 Candidatus Thalassarchaeaceae archaeon | reverse complement strand
TCCGCCGATTCGCCAACTACACCCCCGACACAGGATGGCCTAGGTCCGGCTTCTTTGCTTGGCCTCAGCTAATTCAGCGCATTCCCCACAATAATGCATGCTCTCTTTCGCTAGAATAATCGCATCAGGTCTGGTGTCTGCCCCGCCGCTCTTCTTCCCATGGTTACACATGGCGAAGTATAGCCAGTCTCGCAGACCCGTCACATCACCATCATGATCTACGACGCTGTAACATCCCACTAGGAATCCTCCAATGGCTCTCCGTGCCTTGATCGACCAGCAACCCCATGCGATCGCACCCGCATCCATCGTTCGCTGGAACGTCTCAGGATTCACTCCACCAGTCGTCATATGCTGAGCACGGAGGGTGGATTATTTCTGTCTGTCTGAACGGGGCTGAATCGGACGCAGAGTGCTGGAAATAGACCTTCATGTCTGATTCTCACCGGTACCAGATATCCCCGTTCATTCGGCATCGGCCGGCGCGAGTCTGCGGAACTCAGCAGGCATGGGGGCCTCGAACAGGCAACCTTCCCCATCGGCCGGATGGTCGAAGCCTAGTTGCGACGCGTGCAGCAACAATCGGTTGAACGGGTCAGAGCGGGCACCGTGGTCACCATCCCCAGCCACCGGATGGCCGAGGTCTGCCATGTGGACGCGGATCTGATGACGCCTTCCCGTGTCAATGTGCAGCCGCACCAGGGTGTGCATCTCACCGTGCGCGACGGCCCGCCAATGGGTGATGGCCTCGCGGGCGCCCCGCTTGCTCGCCGCCGAGGCGAATACCCTCAGATTCCGGTCTTCGAACAGATGATTCCGCACCGTTCCCTCACCCTCCAGACACCCTTCGACGACCGCGTGATACACCCGCTCGATCGTCCTGTCAGCGAACTGGCTCTGAAGAATCGCCTTGCCTTCGGACGACTTGGCGAACACGAGGATGCCAGAGGTCCGCCGGTCGAGTCTGTGAACGATGTGAGCCCAGGCGTCGTCGTCGTTGCGGCTGACGTGCGTCTGGGCGCGAGCGTGCAGGGTGTCGTCCTCCATCTTGTCGGTCGCGACGGTCAACAGACCGGCCGGCTTGTCGACCAGCAGGATGTCCTCGTCCTCGGCGATGACTTCGAGTCGACGGCCGCTGCCCCTGCTCCGCTCGGCCTCCATCGCCGCCTTGATCCGTAGGGATTCGGGATTGCCGTGCTGCCGAACTTCCACCGTCTGACCCGGCTCCAACTGCTGTCTGGCGGCGTGCGTCTCGACTCCGTCGATGTGGACGCGGCCGGCCTTCAGCATCTGCCGCAGCTTGTTGTTGCTGCTGTCGGGGAACAGCGTTGCGAGCGCCTCCATCGCGCTCATCGATTCCGACACCTGCAACCGATCGGTCATTCCACCACCCACTCTCGCGCATCGATCGCCCACTGACAGATTTCTGCGCCTCACTCGGGCCAGGTGAACGCGTGCGGCAGCAGTTCGCCGATCGTCGTGATGAGGCCGACCTCGCCAGCGCTGTCGGCGCAGATCACCTGCAGGTCGGGACCGGCGTGCTCGTACAGCACCTGTCGGCAGCCGCCGCACGGTGCGCCACCGGTCGGCGATGCCACGGCGATCCTCTCAGCGCCCGACACTCCGGCCACGACCGCAGCGGCTACCGCGTTGCGCTCGGCACATACGGTCAGAGGATAGGAGTCGGACTCGACGTTGCAGCCGACGCTGACCGTGCCGTCAGCCGCTTCCAGCGCGGCGCCGACCGGGTAGTCCGAATGCGGACAGTGCGCGTTCTTCGCGGCCGCCACCGCTGCCGCCACCAACGCCTCCATGCCCCAACTCATCATGCGCCTCCGCTTGAGCCTTTACACCCCTCGCTATTCGGTCGGGACTGAACATAGGTGAACCGAATGTGGTTCGGGAGTGAGCGTGAGAGGTGGAGGGTTCACCGGGTAGATCGGAAGGGAAACCGGCTGTCCATTGGCGTCCGTCTGAGCGCTTGGATCCGGAGGGTGCGGCAGCCTTTCAGCGAGCGAGGTTCCTCGCAGCAGCGATGGCGGCCGAGGAATCGATCGAGAGTCTGCTCGACGAGCAGCGTCGTTTCCCGCCACCTGAGAGCATGTCCGGAGCGCTCGTCGACGATGAGACGGTCTACCAGGAGAAGTGGAATCAAAGCATCGTCGACCCAGAGGGATTCTGGGGCCCCATCGCCTCCGAGTTCGAATGGATGGAGCCTTGGATCGAGGTGATGGACTGCGATTTCACGACCGGCCGGATACGCTGGTTCGACGGCGGCGTCCTGAACGTCTCGGTCAACTGTCTGGACAGGCACATCACCGCCGGCCGCGGCGAGGCGCCGGCCATCACCTTCGAAGCGGACGACGGCGAGGTAAGGCGCTACACCTTCTCGCAGGTGCTGTCCAAGACCTGCCGCCTCGCCAACCTGCTGAAGGCGAACGGCGTCAGCAAGGGCGATCGCGTCACCATCTACATGGGCATGGTGCCAGAATTGGCGTTCGCACTGCTCGCCTGCGCTCGCATCGGCGCAATCCATTCGGTCGTCTTCGGGGGCTTCTCGGCCGACTCGCTCGGCCAGCGAATCATCGACTGCAGGTCGGACGTGATGATCACCATGGACGCAGCGGTCCGCGGCGGTCGCATCATCCCGCTGAAGAGCGTCGGTGACGCTGCCATCGAACTTGCGGCAGCCAAGGGAGTCGATGTGCGACTCGTGCTGGTCAGCCACCGGGCTGGCGAAGGAGTGGGGCCTGGCACACCGGGGTGGGTGAAAGGGAGAGACGTCGACATGGACGCTGGCATGGCAGAGGCGTCGAAGGAATGCGAGCCCGAGCCGATGGCGTCGGAAGACCCGCTGTTCATCCTCTACACGTCGGGTTCGACCGGTCTGCCGAAGGGCGTCATGCACACCCAGGCGGGTTATCTGATCTGGGCCGCGACGACCTGCAAGTACGTGTTCGATCTCGACCCGGACCGCGATCTGCACTTCTGTACTGCTGACATCGGTTGGATAACCGGGCACTCATACATCGTCTATGGCCCGTTGGCGAACGGCGTTCACACCCTGATGTTCGAAGGCACCCCCACCTACCCCGACGCCTCGCGCTTCTGGGAGATATGCGAGAAACACCGCCCGACCACCTTCTACACCGCCCCCACGGCCATTCGTGCTCTGATGGTGCACGGCGTCGAGCCCGTTCGTCGGCACGACCGATCCTCCATCCGCGTGCTCGGCACTGTCGGCGAGCCGATCAACCCCGAGGCGTGGATGTGGTATCACGAGGTGGTCGGAGACGGCTGCAAGCCGATCGTCGACACCTGGTGGCAGACCGAGACCGGCGGCATCATGATCACGCCGCTGCCGGGACTGACGACGACCAAGCCGGGCTCGGCGACACGTCCGTTCTTCGGCGTCGACGCGAAGGTGGTGCGGGCCGACGGCAGCGAGTGCGATGTCAACGAGGGCGGCTACCTGATCATCGAACAGGCGTGGCCGGGCATGATGCGGACCGTGTACGGCGACCACGAGCGCTTCGTCAAGACCTACTTCAGCCAGCAGCCGGGTCGCTACTTCACCGGCGACGGCGCGCGGCGAGACGAGGACGGATATCTCTGGATCATAGGTCGCATCGACGATGTGATCAACGTCTCGGGACATCGGATGGGGACCGCCGAGGTGGAGTCGGCGCTGGTCGAGCACGAGGCGGTGTGCGAGGCGGCGGTGGTCGGATTCCCGCACGACATCAAGGGGCAGGGCATCTACTGCTACGTGACGCTGGAGAGCGGCCGCGATGCATCCGACGACCTGCGGGTCGAGTTGCGACAGAAGGTCCGCGAGCTGATCGGCCCGATCGCGACGCCGGATGCGATACACTTCACGCAGGTGCTGCCGAAGACCCGTTCCGGCAAGATCATGCGGCGGATCCTTCGAAAGATCGCGGCCGGTGACGTCAGCGACATGGGAGACATCAGCACCCTGGCCGACTCGTCGGTCGTCGACGTCCTGCTGGCCAGCCGACCCGAATGATGCTGGTTGCGTTGAATCCGGCTTCCGCGCGACCGGCGCCGACCGTGAGCGCCGCCTTTCCATTGAGCGGCGAGAGCGAGCCCAGAGGAGGGTGAATTGGGTGAGATTGATGTGGAGCGGACGCGGTTGGCGGCTGAAGGGGTCGGCCGATGGGTGACGAGAAGCGGAATCCGGGCGGCCCCCTCGACCTCGACGCGATCCGCGCCGTGCGCATCAACCGGGGAGCGGTCGAACAGCGTGCTGCGACGCTGCCGAAACGGCGCAGCGTCAAGGGCGAGCATCAGATAGCGTGGATGCTGCAGGCGATTCGCTGCATCGACCTGACGACTCTGGCCGGCGATGACACCGACGAGCGGGTGCGGCGACTGGCTCGCAAGGCGATGCGGCCGGTCAGGCGCGACCTGTTGGAGGCGTACGGCGTCGAAGCGGGCGAGGTGCGCTGCGCCAGCGTCTGCACCTATCACGAGCGAGTGCCGGCGGTCGCGGCCGAGGTCAGCGGCAGCGGCGTCGGCGTCTGCGCTGTCTCGACCGGCTTCCCGGCCGGTCAGATATCACACGACGAGAAGATCAGGCAGATCCACGCATCGGTGGCGGCAGGTGCTACCGAGATCGACATAGTAGTCACAAGGCCGCATGTTCTGGCCGGCCGCTGGGCGCAGCTGTACGAGGAGGTGCGCGCCTACCGCGGCGCCTGCGGTGAGGCGCGCCTGAAGACCATCCTCGCGACCGGGGAACTAGCGACTCTCAAGCAGGTCGCGCAGGCGAGCGGGGTCTGCATGCTGGCCGGTGCCGACTTCATCAAGACGAGCACCGGCAAGGAGAGCGTCAACGCGACGCTGCCGGTCGGTCTGGTGATGGTGAGACAGATCCGAGAACACATGCGACTGACCGGCGCCAAGGTCGGCTTCAAGCCGGCCGGCGGTATCGGCGAGGCGAAGCAGGCGGTCATCTGGCTCGCCCTGATGAAGGATGAACTGGGAGACGAGTGGATGCAGCCCGAACTGTTCCGGATCGGAGCGTCCTCGCTGCTCGGAGACATCGAGCGACAATTAGAGTTCCATGCGACCGGCCGCTACTCGGCGGCCAGACGGCATGCGATGCCATGAGGTGATTCGGATGGGTGTGCGCGAACTGATGGACCATCTGGAATGGGGGCCTGCCCCCGAATCCGACGTTCTCGCCCGCGCCCTGCTGGCGGAGCGGGGCCGCGACAACGGCATGTACATCGATGGTCGCTGGGTCCAGCCGCGACGCGGCGAGCGATTCGACACCGTCAATCCGGCGACCGGCGAGGTGCTCGGGACGATTCCTCAGGCCGACGATCACGAGATCGACATGGCGGTTGCGGCGGCGCGCAACGCGCAGCCGGCATGGGCCGCGCTCTCCGGTCACGAGAGGGCGCGCCACCTGTACGCCATCGGTCGCGCCGTGCAGCGCAACTCACGCATCTTGGCCGTTCTGGAGACGATGGACAACGGCAAGCCGATCCGCGAGACGCGCGACATCGACATTCCGCTGGTCGCCCGCCACTTCATCCATCACGCCGGCTGGGCGCAGCTGCTCGACGAGACCCACCCCGGTCAGAGCCCTTGGGGCGTCTGCGGCCAGATCATCCCGTGGAACTTCCCGCTCCTGATGCTCTCTTGGAAGGTCGCGCCGGCCCTCGCGGCAGGCAACACGGTGGTCATCAAGCCGGCCGAGGCGACGTCGCTGACGGCACTCGCCTTCGCGGCGCTCTGCGACGATGCAGGTCTGCCGAAAGGCGTCCTCAACATCGTCACCGGCGACGGACGAGCCGGCGCCCTCATCGTCGAGCATCCCGACATCGACAAACTCGCCTTCACCGGCTCGACGGAGGTCGGCCGCATCATCCGACGAGCGACGGCCGGCAGCGGCAAGGGACTGACTCTCGAACTCGGCGGCAAGAGTCCTTTCATCGTCTTCGATGACGCTGATCTGGAGTCGGCCATCGAAGGGCTTGTCGATGCCATCTGGTTCAATCAGGGACAGGTCTGCTGCGCAGGCTCGCGCCTGCTCGTGCAGGAATCGGTCGCGGCGGCTTTCCACGAGCGTCTGAGGCAACGGATGGGGACGTTGAGGATAGGCGACCCGTTGGACAAGGCGGTCGACATGGGAGCCATCATCGATGCGACTCAACTTGCG
The DNA here is from genome assembly GCA_963582725.1 of Candidatus Thalassarchaeaceae archaeon. Lineage (GTDB taxonomy): Archaea > Thermoplasmatota > Poseidoniia > Poseidoniales > Thalassarchaeaceae > CAUZSY01. Next base: position 2,543 of record CAUZSY010000057.1, on the reverse strand, counting down.
AGGATCGGCGAACTCTGCGACATCGGAGTCGAGGATGGAGGCACCATCTGGCAGCCCGAGGTCACTCTCCCCGAGCAAGGCCACTACTTCCCACCCACCCTGTTCACCGACGTCTCTCCCGCCTCAACCATCGTGCAGGAGGAGATCTTCGGTCCGGTGCTGGTGTCGATGACCTTCCGGACTCCGTCCGAAGCGGTGGCGCTGGCCAACAACAGCCGCTTCGGGCTGGCCGGGTCGGTCTGGAGTCAGGACCTGGACACGGCGCTCGACGTGGCGCGGCGAATCAAGGCCGGCGTCATCTGGGTCAACTGCACCAATCGGTTCGATGCCAACTCCGGCTTCGGCGGCTACCGCGAGTCGGGATTCGGCCGCGAGGGCGGCCATGAGGGCATGACCGCGTACCTACGACCGCCGACCTCAGACTCACCCTCTGACTCCGCCTCCAACGCGGAGACCGGCTCGGTAGACGTCGACGCCGCTTCGGCTTCGACGAACGGCGCCGGCCGGGTCAAGCCCGGCGTCATCGAGTCGCGCAGCGTGCTGAGCCGGATCGACCGGACCGCGAAGATGTACATCGGAGGCAAACAGAAGCGGCCGGACGGCGGCGACTCGCTGACCGTGATGGGTCCGAGCGGTCGCATCGACGAGGTAGGTCGAGGCAATCGGAAGGACGTGCGCGATGCGGCCGAGGCGGCGGTCAAGCGCTGCAGCTGGCCGACCATGAACGGCCACCAGAGAGCCCAGGTGCTGTACTACATAGGCGAGAACCTCGACGCCAGACGGAACGAGTTCATCCGTCGCATCGTCAAGATGACCGGCTGCTCCGAGGCGGTCGCCGAAGCCGAGTTCGACGACGCGGTCGCTGAGTGGTTCCGCTGGGCGGCGTGGGCCGACAAGCACGACGGTCGCATCCACGAGACCACGAGCCGAGCCTTGGTGCTCGCCGTCAACGAGCCGATAGGAGTCGTCGGCGTCGTCGCGCCGGACGCTCGACCGCTGGCCGGCCTCGTGCGACTGGTCGCGCCGCTGCTGGCCATGGGTAACACGGTGGTAGCGATCCCGTCCGAGGCGCATCCGCTCGCCGCCATAGACCTCTATCAGGTGCTGGAGACGAGCGATGTGCCGAACGGTGCGCTGAACATCATCACGGGGCTGAGGAGCGACCTCGTCGAGCATCTCGCGGCGCACGACGGCATCGATGGTCTCTGGCTGGCCGCCGGCGATCTCGCCGCCGCTCAGGCGGCCAGCGCTGGCAACATGAAGCGCACCTGGTTCGCCGATGCCGACGCCTCCGACATCGAGCGCCTCCGACAGGCGACTCAGGTCAAGAACATCTGGCTCCCGCACGCCATCTGACCGACCCTGCCCTCAGGCCGACAATGCAAATCAGCCTCTGGGTCATCAGAAGGGTAGAGGCTTGTCGAGGCGGTCGACCATCTCCTTGTACCGGTCGGCGTGCTCGGTGCCGGGGATCTCGATGACGAACTGATGGTAGCGCCAGGCGGCGACCGCCAGAACCGCGTATCGATGCAGGTCAGGCAATGCCGCGTGCTCGGCCTCCGTCAGCCGCCGCACCGACTGGTATCCGGCCAGCAGAGCCTGCCAGGACTCGGTCACCGGCGAGCCGTCCCGCCAGCCGAATCCGACATAGGTCATAGCGAGGTCGAGAGCCAGCGACTCGACGCATATCTCCTCGAAATCGAGCAGTGCCAGAACCTCACCCCGCCGCCCGATGACGTTATCCGGAAACAGGTCACCGTGGATGACCCCGGTTGGAAGGTCTTCGGGAATGCTCCGTCTGAGCGATGTCATCTCCGCCTCCAAACGCCGAAGGAAAGGTGTCAGCGAATCAGCTGCCCGCGCCGTATCGACGAGCCTCTGCCAGAGCGAGTAGCCAACGGAGTAGACCCGCGGGATGTTCTCATGGACGGGAACCTCGTGCAACCGCGCCTGCAGCCGGCCGAGGTCGTGCAGCGAGGCCGCATCTGACGGCAGCCAACCGCCGTCGATGTACGGCATCAGCATCCATGCGCGGCCCTCTTCGACCAGCATCCTCCGACCGTTCTGCAACAGCAGCGGCACCGGCGTCGGAACGCCGTGTTCAGCGATCCAGCAGGTGTTCTCGATGACCCGATCCACCTCGTCGGGGTCCCTCTCGTCCCACACCTTCAGGACCAGACGCGAGTCGTCCTCGAGGATCAGCAGATGATTCGAATTGGCCCAGCCGCCATCCAGCGGCCGCATCTCTCGCAAGGCTGCCACGTCGGCCTCCGACAGCAGCCTCGCCGCCTCCTGCTCGCTGACTTCCGTGTAGACCATTCAATCACCACGCAGTCAATCCTTCAGGACACCGGGTCGTATGTCAGCGCCCCGATGCTACCGACGCGCATGTGCGTGCCTGTATGCATGAACAGCCGAAGCAAATCACCCGTAAAACGATGCACTTCTATTTCGAAGAACCGACTCCTTCACACATCGTTCTGGACCAGGGCTAGAAACCGTGCCCCGTTCACCTTGCTCAGTCAGTACAGACATCTTCCAGA
>CAUZSY010000056.1:0-8788 GCA_963582725.1 Candidatus Thalassarchaeaceae archaeon | reverse complement strand
GCTGCGATGACCTGCGCTGGCTCCATCAGGGCATCCAACAGCCGGGCGCAGAGCGTTTCCAGCAGTTCGATGCGCGGACCTGACAGCAGTCTGGTCAATTCTGCATCTATGATATCGTAATCGACGACTGCATCGATTCGGTCCCCCTCGGGTGCTGCAGTGCCCTCTATGTGCATCTCAATGTCGAATCTGAGGTCCTGTTCGACGCCTCGTTCGTGCTCCAGAACGCCTATCTCGACCGGCCGCACGAGCCCTTCGACGAACAGGCTGGTCACCCCGGCAGGCCGATTGAGGAGCAGTTCGCCGAGCAACCCTCGCTGCATGGCTCCGGCAGAGGCCGTCGCTCTTTCAATCCTGACCCTTCAGACTGAATTCGACATCGCGCGCTCTGGCGAGCATGTGCTCTCCGGCATCGACCGTCAGCACCTGACCGGTCACTGATCTGGTCTGGCAGATGAAGGAGACAGCATCAGCGACGTCACCCGGAGAAGGACCGAAGCCGAGCAGTGATTCCTGCTGAGCGCGCAAGAACTCGGCCTCGCTCTGTCTCGGTGATGGCACCGTGTGACCGGGCGACACCGCGTTGACTCGCAGACGCGGTGCCAGAGCGCGGGCCAGCATGCGGGTCTGGACCTCGAGCGCCTGCTTCGACATCGTATACGAGATGTGATCAGGATTCGGATTCGTCAGCTTCTGGTCGAGGATGTTGACCACCGACACCGAGCCGGGGTCGGCATCAGAGGACTCAGCGGCGTGCGCGACGGCTCTGGTCAGCGACAGCGGTGCGAAGACGTTGATCGCCATGTGCGCGTGCAGGTTCTCACTCGTCGCGTCGTGCCAGCTGTCAGACTCGAACATCGAGGCGCTGTTGATCAGCGCATCGACCGTACCGAACTCCGCGAGCGCTGCGTCGACCAGCAGTTGAGCGGCATCGGGCTCGGAAAGGTCGGCCTGTACTATGATCGCACGCACACCGAGCGAGACAGCGACCTCTGCCACATCAGCCGCCTGCTCTTCGGATGAGCGATGATGGATGAGCAGGTCGTAACCATCATCGGCCAGACGCAGCGTGATCGATCGACCTATCCGCTTCGAAGCACCGGTGATGATGGCGGTCGGCATATCGTATCGGTCATCCCACGCCGTTCTCTCTCCTTCATTGTGCCGCCGTCGTCTGGCCGACGAATCCAGAGCCGACGAAGAGAGTATGTATATCCGAGACCGGGGTGGCATCCTGAATCAGAGGTGCGAGCGTGTCCGAGCCAAAACGCCTGCCAGTCGTCACTTCGGCCGAGCAGGCTGTCGTCGGCGGTTGTGGCGGCAGGGCCCGGATGAGTCCGGCTGAGCGACAGCGCGACAGCCGCCGACGTCTACCCGAATGGTTCCGTACCAGCCTGCCGACCGGTGCCGCTCAGGTTCGCTACAACCGGACGAACGCATCGGTCCAGAACGGCCACCTGAACACCGTCTGCCAGGAGGCGCGCTGCCCCAACATCCACGACTGCTGGGGCCGAGGCACTGCCACGTTCATGGTTGCGGGTGAGGTATGCACCCGCGGCTGCAGGTTCTGTGCGGTCGGCACGACGAGAACACCCGAACCACTCAGCGCCTCTGAACCTGAACGGCTCGCAGAGGCGGTTGCCGCGATGCGGCTCTCACACGCGGTCATCACCTGCGTCAACCGTGACGACCTCGACGATGGCGGCGCAGCTCATCATCGAGCCTGCCTCGAAGCGGTCGCGGCGCGCTCTCCGTCGGTCGATCTCGAATTCCTCTGTTCCGACCTCGATGGCGATCTGCAGGCCCTCGCTGGCCTCCTCGCCGATCTGCCTATCCGCGTGTTCGCTCACAATGTCGAGTGCGTTCCACGCCTCGACCCGAAGGTTCGCGACCCTCGGGCCTCGTTCGCCCGGTCCCTGACCATCCTCGAGGAGGCGAAGCGGCTGCGACCGGACCTGCTGACCAAATCGAGCCTGATGGTCGGGGTCGGTGAAACCGACGACGAGGTGGTCGAGGTGATGGAATCGCTCCGCGGCGTCGGCGTCGACCTGCTCACCATCGGCCAGTATCTGCAGCCGTCCGAGCGTCATCTCCAGGTCGACAGATTCCCCGAGCCGGCCCGATTCGCGGACTGGCAAAGAATCGCCCGGGAACTCGGTTTCCTCGCCGTCGCCAGCGGTCCTCTGGTTCGCTCCTCGTTCCGGGCCGGGCTGCTGCTGAAGCAGGCGGCAGCAGGCAGGTCCCGGTCATCTGCACCGACGGCGATGGCGGTCGCTGATGGCATTCAAGATGGCGATGGCGGGGCGGTCTGAAGATGACCACGATGAGGAGCGTGGGTAACGATGATAGCACGGGCACGCGAGGCGCCGCCATGCCCGAGGAGACGCCTGTCGCCACTTCGGAACCATACTGCATTCCGACGGCTCCGTACCGACCAGGTGACGAGGCCTCGTTCGAATCATGGCCATGGCGACCGGGCGACCTGAACCGGCCCGACCCGGTCGACTGCGATGCGGCCGAAACGGTGCATCACGCCCGCGGCATGGTCCGGGTGCTCGGCGACGACGGCGTCGCCGCCGGAGCGTGGGACCCGAAGCTGTCACCTGAGAACGTCATCACCGGTCTGGAACTGATGCTGAGGCTACGGATCTTCGACGATCGGATGATGAAACTCCAACGGACCGGGAAACTCTCGTTCTATATACGCTCGTTCGGCGAAGAGGCGATCGCGATTGCCCAGACGATGGCTCTGCAACCCCAGGACTGGGTGTTCCCGTCCTACCGACAGCCCGGCGCTCAACTGGTCCGCGGCCGTGACATGGTCAGCATGATCAACCACTGCATCGGCAACGAGATGGACAATGTGAAGGGACGGCAGATGCCCGTCCATTACACCTGGCGGGAAGGCCGATTCATCTCGATATCGAGTCCCGTCGGCACTCAGTTCAACCAAGCGGTGGGGGTGGCCATGGCAAGCGCCTACAAGGGCGATGATGAAGTCACCATCACCTGGCTGGGCGAAGGTACCAGCGCCCAGGGAGACTATCATTACGGACTCAACTTCGCCAGTGTCTACAAACCGCCGGTCATCCTGAACGTGGTCAACAACCAGTACGCGATCAGCACCCACCGCAATCTGGCGACGGGTGGCTCGACCTTCGCCGAGCGCGGCATCTCCTACGGCATCCCATCATTCAGAGTCGACGGTAACGACTTCCTGGCGCTGTTCGCGATCACCCGCTGGGCCCGCGAGCGGGCCGCGGCCGGCGCGGGCGCGACCCACATCGAGATCTACACCTACCGGTCCGGCGCTCACAGCAGCAGCGACGACCCGAGTCGGTACAGGCCGGTCGAGGAGCATCTCGCCTGGCCCGGCGGCGACCCTGTCGAGCGGCTCGCGGCACACGCCATCGCATCTGGGATATGGGACGAAAGGAAGCACGCCGAGGCAGTCCAACGAATCGACGAGGAGGTCGTCGCCGCTTACAAGGAAGCGACCTCCTACGGCGACCTCGCGAACGGACCCTGGCCCTCTGCATCGACGATGTTCACCGAGGTCTACTCGGAGGTGCCGTGGCACATCCAGGAACAGCGCGAGGAACTTGGCGTCTGAGAAGGTGAACGGACGACGGGGGTGCGAGGTATGCCGAGCATGAACATCATTGAAGCGCTGAAGCAGTCGCTCGACGACCTGCTCAGCAGGGATGAGCGCGTCATCGTCTTCGGGGAGGATGTCGGCTACTTCGGCGGCGTCTTCCGGGTCACCGACGGATTGCAGGAGGAACACGGTGCGCACCGGGTCTTCGACACCCCACTGGCTGAGGGTGGAATCGTGTCGATGGCGATCGGCATGGGCTTGAACGGGCTCAGACCGGTCGTAGAGATCCAGTTCGCCGACTACATCTTCCCAGCCTACGACCAGATCGTCAATGAGATGGCCAAGTTCAGGCATCGGTCGGGCGGCGAATTCTGGACTCCGGTCACGATACGGAGCCCGGCTGGCGGCGGTATCAGAGGAGGTCACCACCACTCGCAGTCACCCGAATCCCAGTTCACCCACACCCCCGGTCTGAAGGTGGTTTACTGTTCCACACCCAACAACGCGAAGGGTTTGCTGACGAGCAGCATCGAATGTGATGACCCGGTCATCTTCTTCGAACCGAAGCGCTGCTACCGCGGACCGTTCTATGGCGATCCGCACGATGTGCCGACCTGGGCTGGTCATCCCGACGCCGAGGTCCCAGAAGGCACATATCGGATACCGCTCGGACAGGCTCGCACCGTGCTGGAAGGCGATGAGTGCACGGTCATCGCATGGGGCGCGATGGTGCATGTCAGCCAGACCGGCATCGAGCAGAGCGGCGTCTCCTGTCACCTGATCGACCTCCAGACTCTGATGCCGTGGGACCGCGACGCGTTGGTCACCTCGGTCAGACGGACCGGTCGCTGCGTCATCGTCCACGAGGCGCCGAAGACCAGTGGATACGGGGCCGAGATGTCGGCCAGCATCCAGGAGAGATGCTTCTGGCATCTGGAGGCGCCGGTACTCAGGGTCACCGGCTGGGACACGCCTTTCCCGCATTCCACCGAGTGGGATTATCTACCAAGCCCGGCCCGCATCGCGTCGGCGATACGGAAGACCCAGGAGGCATGAGAAATGGCGGTGCACGGATTCAGGTTGCCAGACATCGGAGAAGGAGTCGTCGAGGGTGAGATCGTCACCTGGCATGTCGAGAAAGGAGACACGGTCAGCGAGGATGACCCTCTGGTCGAAGTGATGACCGACAAGGCGACTGTAACGATCCCGAGTCCGGTCGACGGCGAGATCATCTCGATCTCCGGCGGCGTCGGTGAGGTCATCGCTGTCGGTCAGGTCTTCATCGAGTTCGAGGTCGAATCCGACGGTGATGCCACGGCCAGTGAGCCTGAACCTGTTGCCGAGCCTGAAGCGGACCATGCTGCAGCGGACGAGAACACTCCTGCTGCCGCCGCTCCCACCCCCGTTGCCACCCGATCAGAAGTGGCCGCCGCGGCCGGTGCAACCGGTGTGGCGAGGACCGGCCGCCCATTGGCCTCTCCGGCGGTCCGCAGGCGAGCGAAGGAGGAGGGGGTCTCACTGGCGGAGGTGAGCGGCACCGGCCCGGCCGGCCGGATATCCCAGGCTGACCTCGACCTCTTCCTGGCCAGCCCCGCGACGCAGGCCGGCGTGCCGATATCGGACCCAGGTCAGGAACTGACCGGCACCATCGAGGTGCCGGTCATCGGGCTACGACGGCGGATAGCCGAGCAGATGACCAAATCGTACACCACGATTCCTCACTTCTCGTTCTTCGAGGAGGTCGACGTGACCGATCTGGAGGCGCTGCGCCAGTGGATGAACACGAATCGAACCGAGGAGCAGCCGAAACTGACCTATCTGGCCTTCATCATGCAGGCTCTGGTCAGGTTGTTCAAAGACGAGCACGCCGGATGCAACGCGACCTATGACGACGAGAAGGAGATCGTCACCCGATATCAGGCGGTCAACATCGGAATAGCGACCACCACTGACCGCGGGCTGTACGTACCGGTGGTCAAGCATGTCGAGGCGATGACCATCTGGCAGACCGGGGCTGAACTGATTCGCGTCGCGGGCGCCGCCAGAGATGGCTCGGCGAGCCTCGATGACCTGACCGGCTCGACCTTCTCCATCACCAGCCTCGGTCGAGACGGCGGACTGGGCGCGACCCCTATCATCAACCACCCGGAGGTCGGCATCCTCGGTGTCCACAAGGCGGTCGACAGACCGATGGTGGTCGATGGCAGGATAGCGATCCGCCGAATGATGAACCTCTCCTCATCGTGGGACCACCGGGTCGTGGATGGGTCCGACGGCGCTGCGCTCGTACAAGGGTTGAAGCGACTTCTGGAGCATCCGATATCGATCCTATGAGGTGTTGATGATGAAGAGCATCTCCTGCCAGGTTCTGATCGTCGGCGCCGGTCCGGGTGGCTATGTCGCTGCGATCAGGGCTGCCCAACTAGGGTTGGACACGGTAATCGTCGAAGGTGACAGGGCGGGCGGCACATGTCTCATCCGAGGCTGCATCCCGTCCAAGTCGATCATCCACGCAGCCGAGCGATTCGAGGCGCTGCGAGAACACCAGCAGGGGCACATGGGCATCTCTCTCAGTGGCGAGGTGGAGGTGGACATGCAGGCGCTGGTCGGCTGGAAGGATGAGATAGTAGAGAAGCTGAACAAGGGCGTTGAGACACTGCTGGCCAAGGCAGGTGCTCGACTGGTGCACGGCTGGGCCACCTTCCGTGACGGTAAGTCTTGTGACGTCGCACTGGCGGACGGTGGATCGCTGCGCATCGAAGCGGATAACGTCATCCTGGCCACCGGCTCATCGCCGGTCGACCTACCCTTCATGCCGTGTGACGAGAAGCACATCCTCTCCTCGACCGCTGCGCTGGACCTCGATGCACTGCCCGGCTCCGTCGCCATCGTCGGTGGTGGTTACATCGGACTGGAACTCGGCTGCGCCCTGCGTCGGCTCGGCAGCGAGGTGACCATCATCGAAGGTCTCGACTCGGTTCTGGCCACCTTCGACGCCGAACTGCGACGGCCTCTGGAGAGATGGCTGAAGAAGAATGGCGTCGAGGTGCACACCGGCTGCATGGCGCAGGGCGCCGATGTCGGCAGCGACGAGAGGGTCACCCTGCGCTGGCAGGATGCCGATGAGGCAGCCCGGTCGCTGGTCGTTGACAAGGTGCTGGTGACCGTCGGCAGGCGACCCAACAGCGGTGGCTGGGAGCTCTCGAACATGGGTGTCACGATGGATGAGAAAAACTGTTTCGTGGCCATTGATGAGCGGTGTCGGACCAATATGCGGGGCGTCTATGCCATCGGCGATCTGACCGGCGAGCCGATGCTGGCGCACAGAGCCAGCGCTCAGGGCGAGATGGTGGCCGAGATCATCTCTGGGGTGAAGCGTGATTGGGACAAGGTCGCGGTGCCTGCCATCGTCTTCACCGAGCCGGAGATCGTCCAGGTCGGTATGACTCCCGAACAGGCTGAAAATGCTGGTGAGGTGGTGATGACGGGCAGGTTCCCACTGGCCGCCAACGGCCGTGCGCTGACGCTGGAGGCGGAGAGGAGCGGTGGCTTCGTCCGAGTCGTAGCTCGTCAGAGCGACCATGTCATCCTCGGCATCCAAGCGGTCGGCAGCGGTGTAGCGGAACTGACTGGTGAATTCGTGCTGGCACTCGAGATGGGAGCACTATTGGAGGACGTGGCGGCCACCGTGCACGCCCATCCGACGATGACCGAGTCATTCCACGAAGCCGTGCTGAAGACACTCGGACACGCGATACACACTATCTGAAGGAGCGGATGGCGGCGGGCGGCCTCTGTCTGGACGACGAAGGGCGAGACACGGAGCGCGACAGAAAGGCGGCTGGAGTTGGGTGTTGATGGGGGACGATGTTGCCAGCCCACCGCTGCGGGTGTTACGGGCCGGCGTCGTACCGCATGCTGAAGTCGCCGAGGAGATGCGGCGCTTGCAGCGACTGCGCATCGACGGTGCGATACCTGACACGCTGATCCTCGTCGAACACCCCGAGGTCGTGACCATCGGCCCGAAGGCGCGCCGAGACGGCTTCACCGTCGGCCGGCGGATGCCGACCGTCGATGTCGACCGGGGCGGTGGCATCACCTGGCACGGACCCGGACAACTGGTCGCCTATCCAATCATCGAGTGGCGATTCGAGGAGCAGTCCGTGCCCGGAGTGATCGAGCGACTCGAGGCTTGGATCATCTCGGCACTCGCTGAATGTGGCGTCGAATCGTACCGCGATTCCCGAATGCAGGGGGTGTGGGTTGACGAACACAAGGTGGCTAGCGTGGGCCTCTCGTTCTTCCGCTGGGTCAGCCGACATGGAGTGTCGATCAACATAGACACGCCGGCTGGCAGGGTCGAGTCGGTCGGTGGCTGCGGTCTGGCGGCTGGAACCACGACCTCGCTGGCAGCGCTGCAGCACACCATTGACGCGTCTGGCGAGCGGCTGAGCAGGCATCGGCTGGAACGGGCTCTGCTGGCCGCGTCGGAGGAGAATCTGGGCCGACAGCCTGCGGATCCGACGGACGTCTCCAGCCGGCCGCCATGGTCGAGCAAGCATTGAGAACGAACGTCCGCCTCGCCGCACCGATGTACCGGACCGGCAACCCCGCACTGAATGCCAGCACCTTCACCGTCGTAGGACATGCCGTCTCGACAGACCGAATGTCGCTCGAAGGCGTAGCGACGAAGACCGGGCTGCTGCTGCTGCTCGTCATCTCCGGCGCCAGCATGGTCTGGTCGATGACCTGGATGACCGGTGAGATCGGCCTGGCGATGCTGGCGATGATCGGCGGCGGACTGACCGGACTGGTGCTCGCCCTGGTCATCATCTTCACCGGTCGCAGCAGTCCACTGCTGATCTCGCTGTACGCAGCGGCTCAGGGATTCGCGCTCGGCGGCCTGTCGACTCTGGCGGCTCTGATGTATCCCGATGTGGCCATCGTGCCGCAGGCCGTGATGTTGACCTTCGGCATATTCGTGATTATGCTAGTTGTCTATAGAACGGGCCTGATATCCTATTCTGAGAACATGCGAATCGCTCTGGTCTCAGCCATGGGGGCGATCGTGCTGATCTATCTGTTCTCCTTCATCCTGTCCCTCGCCGGCATGCCCATCCCGTACATCCACGGCTCGGGTCCCATCGGCATCGGCTTCTCGATAGTCATCATCTGCATCGCGGCGTTGGG
>CAUZSY010000055.1:0-8920 GCA_963582725.1 Candidatus Thalassarchaeaceae archaeon | reverse complement strand
AGGTGGAGGGCCGGTGGAGTTGGGTTGACTTCGACCACTCAGGCTCGACCGAGGGCCGAGTAGTCGACCTCGGCCTCGTCGATCTCTACCTCGTCGACATCCATCTGGGCCAGTTGCAGAGTACCGGACAACTCGTCGTTCACGGCGTGCCAGTAGGAGTACGCCTCGATCACCCAGATGCCGCTCTCCCGGGTGCCGTTGCCGCTGTTCTTGACGCCGCCGAACGGCAGGTGCGCCTCGGCCCCCGTAGTCGAGTTGTTGATGCCGGTCATGCCCGCCTTGATGCCGGTCTTGAAGCGATAAGCCTCCAGTCTGTCATTCGTGTAGATGGCCGATGAGAGGCCGTACGGGCTGGCGTTGGCGAGGTGCAGCGCGTGCTCGAAGTCGCGCGCCCTGACTATGGTGACCGCCGGTCCGAACACCTCCTCCCTGAAACACTCCATCCCCTCGGTGACATCGGCGTAGACGTGCGGCCACATGTAGACGCCCGTCGATGAGTCACCGACGAAGTTGTCTGGCTTGTTGTCTTCGCTGATCCGGCCCTCGCCGAACAACTTCGTCGGCCCGTCCGCCTCGACCATCCGCAGGGTCTCGAGGAAGTCCGACGCGTATCTCTCGGAGAGCATCGGCCCGTACAGGACGTCGTCGTTCTTCATCGAGTCACCGATGCGGGTGGCTCGGACCTTGTCCATGAAGCGGTCGACGAACTCGTCGTAGATGTCCTCGTGCAGGATCAGGTTGCCTAGGCTCGTGCAGCGCTGACCGGCGGTGCCGAAGGCGGCCCAGTAGGCGCCAGTCACGGCGTTGTCGAGGTTCGCTGAAGGCATCACGACGAGTGGGTTCTTGCCGCCCAGTTCGAGCGAGCAGGAGACCAGGTTGCGACCGCAGATCTCACCGATGGCACGGCCGACCGCGGTGCTGCCGGTGAAGCTGATCTTGTTCACCTTGCCCTCGTCGACCGCGTCGACGAGGAACTGGCCGGTGCTGCTGCCACGGCCGTGCACGAGGTTGATGACGCCGTCGGGCAGGCCGGCCTCGTGCATGATGCGGGCCAGCGCGAACGACAGCAGCGGCGCGTCCTGTGGCGACTTCCAGACACAGGTGTTGCCGCACATGATCGCAGGTATCATCTTCCAGAACGGCACCGCGGCCGGGAAGTTGCAGGCGTTGATGATGCCGCAGACGCCGAGCGGTCGGCGATAGGTGAAGAGTTCCTTGTCCGGCAGTTCGGAATTGACCGTCTGGCCGTACAGCCGCCTACCTTCTGACTGGAAGAACAGGCAGGTGTCGATGGCCTCCTGCACCGAACCGGCGCTCTCCTTCAGGGTCTTGCCAATCTCTCTGGTCTCGAGGGCCGCGAGCGAGTCCTTGTGCTGCATCAGCAGTCGTCCCATGTTGCCGATGATCTGACCTCTCGTCGGCGCCGGTGTCGCGGCCCAGCCGGGGAACGCCTCGCCGGCCGCGGCCAGCGCCGCATCGACGTCATCCTTCGTCGAGTGCGGGAAGACGCCCAACAGGTCGTGAAAGAGGGCCGGATTACGACTCTCTATGGTGCCGCCGTCGCTGGCTCGGCAGAGCTGTCCGGCGATGATGTTGGCGCCTCGCACCGCCGGCAATCCGTTCGGATTCTCGTGGTCCATCAGGTCGAGTCCTGTTTCGAGCACATGTGTCATGGCTCGTTCGAGCGACATGCCTGACATGAATCCTACTCAGGACCCCAAGAGGGCTGCCGCACCGCTCTTTCGGTAGGTGGTTGGTTATCGGACAGCTGGTGCAGAGGAAGGAGAGACTGCCATCTGGAGGGGTTAATAGGCGTCGAGTTGAGCCGGTTCGGCGTTGAGGGTGGAGTCGAATGTCCTCAGATGATGATGAAGGGCTCACGCTCAGGGTGGCCAAGGCCATTCCCAGCGATGTAGGTCACGGCCGCGCCCGCGTGCCGTTCAACAACGACCTCGACCTGAAGCCCGGCGACATCATCGAAATCCGCGGCGAGCGACGCACCGCGGCGATAGTCTGGCGCTGCCGGCCCGAGGACCAGAACCTCGGCGTCATCAGGATAGACGGCATCATCCGCAAGAACGCCGGCGTCAGCCTCGGCGACCGGGTGACCATCCAGAAGGTCGAGGCGAAGCAGTGCACTCGGCTGGTGCTCTCGCCGGTCATGGCGAAGCAGCAGAAGGTGCGCTTCGGGCCCGGCATCGAGGGCTTCGCGCGACGCGGTCTGAACAAGCGGCCGGTGACGGCCGGTGACCGAATCTTCATCCCGGGCATGACCCTGTTCGCGGAGGCGCTGCCGTTCGCTATCGTATCGACCAATCCGAGCGGCGTCGTACAGGTTCTGCCGGACACCGAGATCGTCATCAAAGAGGAGGTGATGGACGAGGACGACGAGCAGGGTGGTTACCAGATCGCCTACGAGGACATCGGCGGACTCGGTGACCAGCTGCAGAAGATCCGCGAGATGATCGAGCTTCCCCTCAAGCATCCTATCCTGTTCCGCCGACTCGGCATCGACCCGCCGAAGGGGGTTCTGCTACACGGTCCGCCCGGCACTGGCAAGACGATGATAGCGAAGGCCGTGGCGACCGAGACGATGGCCCACTTCACCAGCATCAACGGCCCGGAGATTATCAGCAAGTACTACGGTGAGTCGGAGAAGCAGTTGCGCGAGATCTTCGACGAGGCGTCCCAGAACGCACCGGCCATCATCTTCATCGATGAACTCGACAGCATCGCTCCGAAGCGCGAGGACGTCTCCGGCGAGGTCGAGCGGCGGGTCGTCGCTCAGTTGCTGACCCTGATGGACGGCATGCAGGGGCGACACAACGTCATCGTGATAGGTGCGACCAATCGCCGTGACGCGATAGACCCGGCATTGAGGAGACCTGGCAGATTCGACCGCGAGGTCGAGATAGGAGTGCCCGACAAGAACGGGCGCCGAGAGATCGTCGACATTCATGTTCGTGGCATGCCTCGCAGCGACGACTTCGACATCGACTGGATCCTGGAGAACACCTACGGATTCGTCGGCGCCGACATCAGCGCGCTGACCCGAGAAGCGGCGATGAAGGCGCTGCGGCGCTACCTGCCCGAGATCGACCTCGACGAGGAGGAGGTGCCGCCCGAGGTGCTGGAGAAGATGGAGGTTCGGATGGAGGACTTCCGGCTGGCCATCCGGGATGTCGAACCGAGCGCGCTGCGCGAGATCTACGTCGAGGTGCCAGAGGTCTCCTGGGAGGATGTCGGCGGTCTCGATGAGATCAAGGAACGCCTCAAGGAGAGCGTCGAGTGGCCACTCAGCTATCCCGAGAGATTCGAGCACTTCGGCATCCGACCACCCGGCGGCATCCTGCTGTTCGGTGCTCCCGGCACCGGCAAGACGCTGCTCGCCAAGGCGATCGCCAATGAGGCGAAGGCGAACTTCCTCTCGATCAAGGGGCCGGAGTTGGTCTCGAAGTGGGTCGGTGAGTCGGAGCGGGCCATCCGAGAGGTGTTCAAGAAGGCGAAGCAGGCGAATCCGTCGATCATCTTCCTCGACGAGTTCGAGTCGATCGCCGGCGTACGGATGCAGCATTCCGGTGAGGGCAGTGATGTGATGAATCGGGTCGTCAATCAACTGCTGTCGAGCATGGATGGCGTGGAATCGATGGATGGTGTCATCGTCATCGCAGCGACCAACCGGCCGGAGATGATCGACCCGGCGCTGCTCCGCAGCGGCCGCTTCGAGCGGGTCATGCACATTCAGCCGCCCGATGAAGCGAGTCGCCGCGAGATCCTGAGAATCCACACCGAGAAGATGCCGCTCGGCAAGTTCGATCTGGAGAGCATCTCGAAGAAACTCGACAACTTCACCGGCGCCGACATCGAATCGGTCTGCAGGGAGGCGGCTCTGATCGCGATGCGGGCCGACCGGAAGAGCGTCTCGAAGAAGCACTTCGATGAGGCGGTCGGCCGGGTCAGGCCGAGCGTCACACCGCAGATGCTGGAGTTCTACGACAAATTGGAGGAGAAACTCTCCAGCGGACTCGAATCGGTACGCCGCAGTCCGGATGCTCTGCTCGGCATCGAATCTGTCTGATCCGGGATCGCGGATGGCTCGATGGAGCGGTGGATTGATGGTTCACGCTCCTCCAACGACGGCCTGAGGTCGGCCTGATGCCAGCGACGTTCATCCGCGAACTGCTGACCCTGCCGGTCAGGGACGCGCGAGGCGACCTGCTCGGTCATGTCGGTGACTTCAGATTCGATACGACGAGTGGCGCGGTCACCTGCATACTCGTCACGTTGCAGCCTGACATCGACCCGGATCGACTGCCTTGGCGGGCAGAAGAAGGCATGCTGAGCATTCCAGTCGAAGAGGTCGCCACGGTCGGCAGTGACATCCGACTCGCGCGCTGACGCCACGACTTCCAGGCGGTTCGGCGATGTGGTGCCAGTTGCGCGTCGGCCGGTCGGCGGCCGACTCGAAGACGCTGCTGACCGATGGGAGCTGCGGGCTCCGAGAGACCTGCTACAGAGGCGATTCTGATCTGATGCAGAAGCCATCCTCCGCCGCATAACGGTCATAAGGTCAACTGCGGCGTCTGAAGCCTGCTCCAATCGGGCAGAGGGACGGCGTCACGGATGGTCAGCTCCAACGATGCCGCTCTGCTGGCCCGGACCAAGGGCGACATCGACGCCACTTCGGAATCCATTCCAACAGCACCGTCGAGGGCCGCAGGACCGGGCGCGGCGAGTCGAATCGTCTCATCAGCCTCCGGGCTCGGCCGGAGTCAGGCGGTTCGCGTCCAGACCTGGGCGAGGTCGGCCGAGGGTCGTCGGACCGGCGCTCTGTTCCTGTTCTACATCACCTTCGGCGCTCTGCTGCTGACCGTCGCCAGCAGTTACATCGAGCGCGGCGATGTTCATCAGTCGGCGTACGGTGATGAATGGAACGACCTCGGCGCCTTCCGGAACGCGGTCAAGCAGAGCGGCGTCAACACCACGAGTCTGATATCCAGTCCGTTGCTGCTGGAGGAGATCCAGGAACCAGAGAGCACCATGTTCGTCGTCTCCGGCGTCGAGCGCGACACCATCTCGCTGCCTCGTTTCACCGGAGACTCGAATCTGGTCTCATTCGTGGAAGGCGAGGGCTACAGCACCTCCGAGATCGATGCCATCGCGGATTACGTCGACCGAGGTGGCACGCTGCTGGTCATGGATGACTTCGGCTACGCGACGACGCTGGCAGACCGGTTCGGACTGCGATACAGCGGTCACCAGTTGTATGACAATGATGCATGGGCTCGCGGTCTCGACTACAATTACATCTGGATGAACGTCAGTGACGGCTTCAACTACTCGTCACAGTCCGGCTCGCGAACCGATTCGAATCCGTGTCTCGCCGACAACGATAAGGACGGCATCATCGATCACCTCGACCCGGACCCCTACAACATCGATGTCCGCCGGTCGACCAGCATCACGATGGCCGAGGCCGGCCTGTGCGCGCATCGCCTCGACCCGCTGACCGGCGAGTGGGACTTCGATCCCGGCTACGACCTGCTGCTGAACAGTCCGTCGGCCTTCGAGAAGGGTCATGCCGGTGACCCGGAGCGGAACAGATACGCGATCGGATTCTCGTCTCAGGACTCCTACCTCGACACCAACGATGACGGCAATCTGTCGGTCGGCTTCGTGGCTGGTGGGGGCGAGTCGGATCAACAGGGTCCGTTCGCGCTCTGGATCAAGGTCTGTGCGCAGCGCAACTGCGCCGACTCATCGGGCGGCCGAGCCGTCTTCATCACCGACGGCAGCCTGCTGATCAACTCGCTGTTCGACCCGCAGCGGGCGAATGACGGCGACTTCGGTGACATAGCCAGGACTGTGCCACCGAACGACAACCAGAAGTGGGTCATGGACCTCGTCGCCGAGGCGCTGATCACCGGCAACAGCAGTTCCAACGCGGTCTCTTCGAAGGCGCAGGTCATCTTCGATGAGAGTCGTCATCAGCAGCCGAACGTCGCCTCGGACACTTACAACATCATCTACTACATTCTGATCTACTTCACCAATGACTGGATGGCGATGCTGTTCCTGTTCCTAGGACTGTTCGTCGCCTTCGAGGCGGTCATCATCAAGAAGCAGGACCCGGAGCCGTGGCGACACGTCTTCAGCATAATCTACTACGGTTTCGGTGACGCTAGACGGTACGAGTACTACGGTCGTTCCAACAAGATCAAACAGGTCCTTCTGACCAGGGTGAGGAACGTCAATTCGCTGACCAGAGAGGAGTTCGACGCGCTGCCGGCTCGCGAGTTGCAGCAGATGATCAAGGACCCGGTGCTTGTCAAGTTCATCTTCGAGGACCGCCGTTATTCGCAACAGGAACTGGTCGCCGTCGTAAAACGTGTCAAGGCGTGGGGGAGGCGTTGATGATGTTCCGAGATGTCACCTCCGGCAGCCGCTCGGCCGACCCCGTCCCTCGATTCGGTCTCACCCGAGCGGCGGAGAGCGAGGTTGCCATAGTGGATGAACGGCAGGCTGGAGGTGTCTTCTGATGTGGACCCGCAAGGCGGCGCTGATGCTGACCAGCGGTCTGGCGCTGGTGCTCATCGGCATGATGATGTCGAACTTCCAACTGATGACGATAGGCATCGTATTCATCTCTTTCCTGACGGTCAACGCCTGGGTCAGCGGCCATGCCGATCTGGAGATCGTCAGGACGCTCTCGGCCGACAACATGTACAAGGGCGACGATCTGTATGTCGAACTGGCGATAACCAATCACGCCCGTCGCAGGACGCAGCAGCTCGAGGTCTACGACAACATCCCGCACGAGATGAAACTCCGTTCCGGCCTCAATCAGATGGCCGTCAACCTCGGTCCGGGTGAGACCACCCGCATCCGCTATGTCCTCCGCTGCCCGCTCCGCGGCCACCATTCCATCGGCCCCGTCTCCATCCGGTTCCGCAACACGTTCAATCTGTTCAGCGAGGATATGCAGATCGACCATCGCTCCGATCTGATCATCTTCCCGCAGGTTCGCGACATCGAGGAGGCGATGGTCCGCAGTCGAACGCCGAAGATGTACACCGGTGCGACTACGCTGCGGACACCAGGTCCCGGCACCGAGTTCTTCTCGCTGCGTGAATACGTGCCGGGCGACCCGTTCAAGATCATCAACTGGAAGGCGTTCGCGAAGACCGGCGAGCTGATGGTCAACGAGAAGTGCCGAGACGCGGTAACCGACGTCTTCATCCTGCTCGATTCGCGAGAGATCGCGCGCATCGGCACGGTGCTGAAGAATCCGCTCGAGATAGGCTCTGTGGCAGCAGCCTCCCTCGCTTCCTACTTCATCCAGCGACGCGACTCCGTGGCTCTCGCGGTGTACGATGACAAGCTCTCGTTCCTGCCACCGGACACCGGCGACAAACAGTACTTCAAGATCCTCTCCAGCCTCGCTGGAGTGGCGCCGAAGGGCGCGATGCCGCTGCAGGCGGTGACCAACGCGCTGTCGTCACGGTTCAGTCGCGGCAGCCCGGTCTTCATCATCACCGGGCTGGAGGGTGACAGCACGACCATCCCGGCGATACGCGATCTGTGCGGTCGCGGTCACGAGGTCATCGTGCTGTCGCCGAGCGGCATCGATTACGAGCGGATCATCACGCGCATACCGCGGATGTCGTACGAGGTGCTGAAGTTGGAGCGACAGAACCGGCTGACCGCGATCGCCGGCTTCGGCGCCAGAGTCATCGACTGGATGCCGGACGTCGAACTGTCGCAGGCGCTGTTGCAGGTCAAGATGGGGTGAATGGAGTGGCAGAAGAAGTCGAGTTGCAGCAGGAGGGTCTGCGGACCCTGCACCTCCGCAACCTGCGGAAGCGCTGGCAGGTCATCGCCCTGCAGGTGATAGCTACCATCTCACTGCTCTGGATGTTCATACTGATCACCCGCACCTACGGCGCCTGTGATGCGGCGGTCGTCGCATCGGCCAACTCTCGCAACGCGCTCTACTGGTGTCCCGCCTACGATCACACGCTCTCGCTCGCTTGGATGCAGGCTATTCTGGCCGACGCGATGAACGATCCGACTTACAGCCTGCCTGTTCCGGACTGGTTGACCGGGGTGGGCAACAGCGGTGATGGTCGGTACTACATGCCGATCGTCGTGATATCGATCTTCACCGCCGGCTGGGTGACGCTCGGCTCGCAGCCGGCGCGGATCCGTCGCCGGGTCTCTATGGGCATCCTCGGCGCGGCGATAGTCTACCTCGCCGGGATATTCACCATCACCTGGCTCTGGGGCATGCTCTCCTCCTGGGATCTGTACCTGCCTTTCGGCCAGTCTCTGGCGAGTGGTCGCAACCACGCAGAACATCTGATCGGACCGTTGACGCTCTATGTCCAACTGTTCATCATGCTGCTGATCTTCGTCCCCGTTCTCTGTGGCCTGCTCGGCATCTGGGGGTTGTCCAAGCAGATGCTCTCCTGGGCCGTCGCCTGGCCGCTGCTGTTCCTCGGTCTGCACGCCCTGCTCTCATACGAGGGGGTCCGGTCCAACTTCGACGTAGGGCTGCAGAGCCTGCCGAGTCAGATCGGTGAAGCGACCGAGTTCGGCGGCCTGATGTCGCCAGAGATCGCGCCGCTGCTGCTGATCGCGCTGCTGTTCATCATCTTCCTCGAATCCGCCTTCGCGGTCATCCGACAGATAGAGTACGCGTTCCGGTTGCCCGAATCGTGCAAGAAGGACCCCGAATACGTCAAGCAGTTCGATAACGTGCTCGATCACCATCTGGCGCACACCATCGGGGTGATGTTCTTCGTCTGGCTGGTCAGCGCGCTGGCCATCAAGTTCGACGACCTGATCATCGACATCGTCGGCTTCTTCGAGGGCAACCAGTGGAGCGAACAGGTGCGTGAATCGCTGGAGCTGCAACTCA
>CAUZSY010000054.1:0-8949 GCA_963582725.1 Candidatus Thalassarchaeaceae archaeon | reverse complement strand
CGTCACTCAGCGGACAGACACCGCCTCCGCCACCGGCCTGATAGTTGACCGTCAGCAGCGTGCCCTCCTGCATTCCACCCTGACCGATGCCTTGTCCGGAGCAGGCGGCCAGCAGATTCCCATCGATGCTGCTGGTCCAATTGCCGATCAGATAATCGCCGTCGAGGTCCCACGACGCGGTCGCGTTGAACAAAACCTCGCCGCCACTGGCGAACACCTCGCCATCGAGCGGCGTCGTCCAGTTCAGGAACGGCGGCTGGTTCGACAGTTCCAATCTGCAGATGACCATCATATCCGTATCCAGGACCGACGGGCCGGTGTCGTTGTGCACTGCGTCGTAGTCGCAGCCGACCCACATCTCCGTCGTCGGGCTGTTTCCTGATAGCGTTCGTCGCTGGCCGACGAACGGGCCGAGGAGGGTGTTGCCGGAGTAAGGCATGGTCAGTGCGAGGTCGCCGTTGAACTGGTCGAAGGAGAGGTTGGCGAGGGCATTTGGGAGCCCGTTCAAGCGTTGGTTCACGGTCCATAGATCGACCATCCAGAGAACATCGAACCGATCGGTGACTCCGAAAGCGTGCGCCGGAGGTGGGCCAGAAGATATCCAGTTGACAACGCTCTGAGTCAGACCTGCCTGATTGAAGGTGAGATTCTGAGCACCGCTGGCGGCGCTGAAGTTGTAGGTGCCACGCGTCAACTCGACGCTGCCCGTGCAGTCGGAGAGATCGATATCCGTGCCGATGAACTGTTGATGCTCGGTCAGCGTAAGGCAGTCCGAGCCGTTCAGCACAGCCCCGTCGAGCCGCGAATCGAAATTGCCGATGGCATCCCACAGAACACCGCTGTGCTCGCCCGCAACGGTCAGGTTGTGGATCTCCGCGTCGACCTCGTCGAAGTAGAGCACCGGCACGGCCGCCGCGTCCTGGATCAGGTAAAGATCCCGTAGAATGACGTGTCCTTGCTGACTCAGTCCGCCGTTGCCACCCTGGATGGCCGGGCCTGCTCCGGTCGCTCCGATGTTGGTGAAGCCGAGGATCTGCAGGTCGATACTGTCCTCGAACCACAAGCCACCGTGCGTGTCGTTCTCACTCGAACAGCGGATGCAAGAGACGTTCTTGCCATCGCTCATCACATCGTTAGACTTCTCGAAGTGGAAGCCGTACCCCTCCCCGACTGCTGCCGATGCACCGTTGCCACGACTGCTGACGTTCTCCAGTCGGACGTTGCTGGAATCGTACACCCAGACGCCCTGCAATGCGTTGTCGCTGACCTCGAAGCCGTTCAGTTCGGGATGTGATTCTCGAATCGCGAGCCCTGTGCCACCGTTGTCGTCGCTGCGCCAGTCGCTGCCTCGCAAGCTCGCCTTCCAAAGCAGGATACCGTGACCCGGCGAGCCCGAGACGTTCAGTTCGGTGATCATCGGGGCCCAGTTGACGCTTCGCATGAAGACGCCGGCTCGGTCGTTCGAAGCGAATGAGACATCATCCTCGCCGGAGTCGATGACTGTGACATTGTTCATGATGGTCGACGAATCGATCATGTACGCCTTCAGACCGTTGCATTCGTTGTTCTCGATGAGAGCACCGTCGATGTCGACGCCTGAGGTGTTGATGCCGAAGGCGGTCATGCAGAGGTCGGGGGCCTTGGCGCCCGGTCCACCGGTGCCTCGGATGGTCAGATTCAGGAACACCGCGTTGAGTGGTATCAGGAAGTTTGGGGGCATCGATTTGTTGTAGCGCTCGACGAAGACGCCATTGTACATGCTGTTCTCGACCGTCAGTTCTCGGAACGCCGGTCGGGTAGTGTGATTCTCGTCGATGTGCCGGACGTAGACGCCGTTGTCCGACCGGTCGATGTCGGCATCGACTATCAGAGGAATCGAATCCTGCACCCAGATTCCCGCCGCGATCGCCTGCGTCGCCCCCGTGACGTTGGTCAGATGCAGGTCGGAGAACATGCCGCCGGAGCCGCCCCAGAAGTTCAGACCTCGGGTCATCACGTTGTCGATGGTCACATTGGTGACGAACGGCGCCGCCTGCGCGCCAATGCTGAGACCGATGCCGTACCGCCAGTGCGTGGCGAACGTGTGCACCCCCTGTCCGCCGTCCTGGATGGTGATGTCCCGGATTATCGGCGAGCCGCCGAAGATGTCGATGCCGACATAGTCCGCATCATCGATGCTGACATTGGAGATGTTCGGGTCGCTGTCATAGATGGTGATGCCGAACCAGCCCTGGGAGATGTCGAGGTGCTGGATGCTGGAGCCGCGGCCGTTCGAGGAGGCGTTGAACTGGATGCCTTCGTGTCGCTGGCTCGACACTATCGAGCGGAGGGACACCGGCTGAGGGTCTGTGCCGAGGATGGTCAGCCGGCCAGCCACCTTGATGCGAACCGATGGGCCCATCTCGACGATGGTGCCGGATTGCACTCGCAACTCGTCGGTGACGGCTACGATGTAATCGGAAGTGAGGGTCACCACACCCGTCCAAGTGGTGGTCGCCTTCGGGGCCCACGCGGCCTCGTCGGCGGCTTCTTCGAAGACCGACAGGGGGGCCTGCTCTTCGGCTGTCGAGCCTAGCGGTGCGAGGTCCGCGGCGAGCAGCATCATGCACGACAGGAGCATCGCGATGCGGGCTCGCGCCAGTGAACCCGAACCCGCCATCGAGCAGTCAGCCTGACGAGGGGTATAGAACGCCTCCGCTGCGTCGATTCGACCATGCATCCGAACGGTACGCGAACGAGCGGGTCCGTCGAGAGTCTCGACGGTCATGCCGCATCTGCTCCGAGCGGTGCCGCTTACAGCTGCAGGTCGTCTGATGCGAGAGAGGGATGCTGGTCTCCGACCATCAGCGTGGATCTTTCGGGGTGCCAGTCCGGGCGGAGGGTTGATGAGCGAATGCAGCGGCGGCGAGGACTGAAGGGGTGCCTGGATGGGGACTGCGTTCATCCTGCTGAAGACCGAGCCGGCGCGCGAGCGCGATGTCTATCTCAGGCTGCAGGATTTGGATATGGTCGTCGAGACGCACGCGCTGTACGGTGAGTTCGACCTGTTGGCGAGGGTCGAAGCGGCCAGTGCCAAGGAGCTGACTGAGATGCTGATCTCGACTATGCGGTCGATCGACGGCGTTCGAGAGACCCAGACCCTGATCACAGTCGACTATTGAGGTGAGATGATGCCGGTCGGATTCGTTCTGATAACCACTGAGACGGGTAAGGAGAGGTCGGTGAAGGCGGCCATCGAAGCGATCGAACTGGTGTCGGAGCGCTGGGGCGTCTTTGGCGACTTCGACATGTTCGTCAAGGTGGAGGCCGATGACCAGGCCGAGTTGACCCGTTGCATCATCAATGAGATTCGCTCCATCGACGGCGTCCTCGACACCCGTACCATGATGGGCGCCGAGATCTGAGGGCGACTTAGCATCTCAGGACAGGCTCGCCGGGCGGGTAGTGCTCAGTGCCTGATGCAGAAGTTCTGGTTCATCGACGACTTGGTTTCCATACCCCTCGACCGACCCGAACATGCATTGGGGTGTTGCGGAGGACGGGGTCATCTGGTGTGCAGGGTTTCTGCCATGGACCGTGCCCAGTGGTGTGGACGCTTGTGAGCGCGATCAGAGCAGCTTGTGCAGTCGAGCCAGCAGGCTGTTCGCGGCGGCCGGACATTCAGCGCGCCGGAATCGATCGATCGCCTCGTGCCACGCCGCCATCCGTTCGGTCTCGTTCAGCACGCCACGCCAGTACCAGCGCTGTGCCAGCAGCCGGCGGTCGGCTGCGATGTCTTCTCGAATCGATGCGTGCATGTGACGCTCGAAGCAGGCGACCGCGGCCGGCGCCGAGCCGACTTGCTCTAGCAGCGCGTGAACCGCCGACGTACGGCCACGCGGGTCGGGCTCGGCATCGATGCGGGCCGTCAGGAAGGCCAGTCCTTCGTCATCGCTCGCGGCGGCGATGTCGCATCGGAGTCGCAGTCGGCGGACGATGCCATCGCCGGGAGCGGCTCTCTGAGAGAGCGTCCTGAGCGCCGATTCCGCTTGATCGACGCGGCCGTTGTCCAAGGCGAGGCGGACCGCCGATAGGACCAGAGCGACCTCGGCCGCGAGCGACTCCTCGGCGGCCAGTGGTGCGAGGTCGCAGCGGTCGATGCGGCGCTGCACCGCCCTCGCAGCATCCTCAGCCATCTCGCCGGGCAACCGATCGTCGATGCAGCGCGCGATGGCGCTGATCTCAAGCCGGACGTACTCGGCTTCGGTAGCGCCATCGAACGCCTTGGATTCGTGGTCTGTCGCGGCAGAGGCGTCACCACGAAGACGGGCCAGCCTCGCCAGACGCGCCTGCTTGGCGGCATCATCCGGCATCTCATCCAGATGCCTGTCGGCATGCTCCGGCTCACCTCGCTCCAACGCGACGTCGACCGCGAAGGCGCGCAGAACGAGCGCCGACGGCATCGCATCGAGCGCGTCCTCCAACAGCGCCGCTGCGGCCGCACTGTGCTCGACCGCGACGGCTGGAATCAATCCGGCGAGCCTGTCGGCGACATCGTCGCTGGAGTGCAGCACATGGTGCGCCTCGATCCTGCGCGCCCTTGTGCCCGACCGCTCGGCCCACTGATCGGCTAGCACTGAATGGACATCGGCCCGCTCAGCCTCCGGCCAGGACGCGAGCCTGACGTTGCGGATCAGGTGCTGGATCTCAGCCAACCGTGAATGCCATCTGAGCAAGGCGCCTTCATCGAGCGATGCGACGCCTGCCTCGTTGCCGATCTCATCGGCGGCCAACGGAACGGGCGCCAGCACGAACTCGTCGAGAGCGCTGTCAGCATCGCTCTCGAGACGCTCCAGCACGGTCTCGCGGACGAAGTCCTGGACCGCCGCCGCAGCCGCCGGAACATCATCCTCGGGCGTCCACAGATGCAGCGCCAGAGGGTGACCGCCAAGGGCGCTCGACACCTCGGCGGCCCGATCTGAGGGCAGCAGGTCGCCGAGGATGCGCGAGCCCGCCTCATCGTCGAGACCGTCGAGCCTGTATTCGATCGCACCGGTCGATGTCGCATCGAACGGCGCTGGCGCTCTCGTCACCAGTATGCAGGGCCGGGTCGATCTCAGCAGCATCGCACAGAGAGAGCCGACCGAGTCTGCGTGTCGCGGATGAACGCTCTGGATCTCGTCGATGACCAGCAGGGTGCGGGCCGGCACCGTCTCCAGACGCGCCCTGATCGCCTCCAACGAGGTCAGCGAATCGGAGTCGAACCAGTCGCCGGACACCGATGCGAGGTCGCCATCGGCATCGAGGGTCGCCCAGCGGACGTTCCAGCCGGAATCGATTGCGCCCTCGACGACCCGCCGTACCAGAGCGGTCTTGCCGATGCCCGGCAGCCCGGTCACCACCTGTCGGCTGCGGCCATCGATGCCGCGCAGCAGTTCTGCCTCCACTCCTTCACGACCGTGCACCTCGACCAGCGCTGGTGCGCGGCCGACCAGACGGCCGCCTATCCGCGACGATTCGGCATCGACGTCGCCGTTCGCCGAGTCCAGCAGACGCGTCGCCTCTTGACGCCCCTCATCGGTCGGATGCAGGACGGTCCGCTTCCGCACACCGCCGCCTACGACATGCGCCTGGCGGCTCTCCACCATGCCAGAATCCAGCAGGTCCTTGAGCGGCTGATGCAGGGCTGAGCGGACCACTCCGAGCCGTTCAGAGAGGCCCGGCAGGCTCGCTTCACGCGGCAGGTCCCAGACTTTGGTCAACGCTTCCGGCTGCTCGGCCAGAGCGATGAGAATCCGCTCTCCCGTACTCAGTCGCATGCCCCTCTGACGGGCCGACACCCTCTTGACGGTACAGGTTCCCGGTCTGTGCCGAATCACCAGCCGCCACACCCGATGCCACCAGCCACCGTGACCGAGCAGCCCACCGGTCCGTCCAACCAGCTGAGCTGGTGAAGGATTCGTCCCTGAGCCGTCAGCCGAGGGGTTCAACCGATGCCGGCCGGCTGGCTCGCAGTGGGTGGAGGAAGCATGCCGGTCGAGCCAGCCGGACTCGACCTGCCGGAACAGCCGGGAGTCTATCTGTTCCGACGGGGTGACGGTCGTGTCCTCTATGTCGGCAAGGCGACCGTCCTTCGTGAACGGGTCCGCTCGTACTTCGCCAAGAGTCCCGATCGCCAGATGATCCCGAAGCTCGTCGACGAGGCCGAGAGCGTCGACTGCATGGTGACGAGGACACCGGCAGAGGCGTTGATGTTGGAGAGGCAACTGATTCGAAAGCACCGGCCGCGCTACAACTCGATGCTCCTCGACGATCGGTCCTACCCCTTCATCGCCATCACCGACGATGCCACCCCGCGCATCATCTACAGCCGCCATCCACCCGAAGGTTCGCTCCGCTGGGGCCCCTTCCCCGACGCCGGCGCCGCCAAACGGGTCATCCAACTGCTGCGGCGTCATTTCGGTATCCGGGACTGCAAGGAACTGCTGCCGGAAGGATGCCTGTCGATGCACATCGGGTTGTGCGCCGCTCCGTGCATCGACGCTGCTGGCTACGACGCCCGCGTCGCCGCGGCTCGCCGGGTGCTCGACGGCGATGCCGAAGCGCTGCTGGAGTCGCTGCGGCGAGAGATGGACGGACATTCGGCGGCATTGGAATACGAGGCCGCGGCGCAGACTCGTGACCTGATCGATTCGGTCCAACGGACCGTCTCTCAGCAAGTCATCCACAGCCGCTTCTACCGCGAGGTCGACGCGATCGGATTCGCCAGCCGTGGCGATCTCGCGACGGTGCTCGTGCTGCACGCCAAGGATGGCGTCGTGCAGGGTCAGGTGCACTACCCACTGGTCCACCGCGGCGATGTCGGCGAGTCGGTCGCACGGGTGCTGACCGAGCACTACGCCTCGACGAGACCGCCGCGGACACTGCTGCTGCCGTGTGAATCGACCGAATGGATGTTGGCGTGGCTGCGCGAACGGCGGAACGGAGCGATCTCGATACGGGTGCCCCAGCGAGGCGAGTTGGCGAAATTGCGTCGAATGGCCGACAGCAACGCCGAGATGCAGGTGCAGCGCGTCGTCCGGCAGCGCAGCGGCAGCCTCGAGCAACTGGCCGCTGACGAGGCTGCCGTGATCCTCGGCGTCGAATCGCTCGATCATCTCGTCTGCTTCGACATGGCGCAGCTGCAGGGTGCGGAACGCGTCGGAGCCGCGGTGACCTTCAGAAACGGCCGGCCGGTCAAGAAGGAGTATCGCACCTACACAGTCAAGTCGGACGCGGCAGATGATCTGCAGATGATGAGCGAGGTGGTGCAGCGCTGGCTGAAGCGGCAGCAGGAGTGGCCGGACCTGCTGTTGCTGGATGGTGGTGAGACGCACCTTTCGACCATCCTCCAGATCCTCGACGACAACGGGCTGACCGATCGGATTCGGCTGGCTGCTCTGGCGAAGCGCGAGGAGACCCTGCACCGGATCGACGCCGAGCCATTGGTGCTCGACCGGCGTGGTCGGCTGTTCGTCCACGCGCGCGACGAAGCCCACCGGTTCGTCAACCGCTTCCACCGCAAGCGCCGTGACCGCGGCGCCATCCTCGACCCGCTGGAGGAAGTTGAAGGCCTCGGCGCAAAGAAACTTCAGTCGCTGTTGCGCCACTTCGGCGGTCGCAAGGGCATCGAATTCGCCGACATCGAGGAACTGCAGCGCGCCGCCGGCATCGGTCCCGCGCTCGCGACACGCATCCACACCCACCTGCGCCGATGATCATCAGCAGGAGGACTCGTTGTGCGGATAAGAGGCCATCTTGGCAGGCTGGCATCGAATCAGCGGTGCTTGCCGGTCGGCGCCCAGGGGTCGTCGCCCCAACCGCCCTGCTGACTCCACTCTTGACCGCGATCCGTGCCTTCGACCCCGACTGCGCCTCCGTAGCCGTCCCAGCCACCACCACCACGGCTCTTGCCGCCGTACTCTGACGCGTCGAACTGAGCGAAGGCGGCGGCCGGTGGCGGTGGTGCACGGACTGGCATCCCCTTCGTCGACTTGC
This sequence comes from Candidatus Thalassarchaeaceae archaeon, assembly GCA_963582725.1. Lineage (GTDB taxonomy): Archaea > Thermoplasmatota > Poseidoniia > Poseidoniales > Thalassarchaeaceae > CAUZSY01. The sequence continues at coordinate 933 of CAUZSY010000054.1, read as the reverse complement.
CTCGTCGAGTGCTACGATTCTCCTTCTTCAACTTCGACTTCCGCTTCTTCTTGCGTCGCACCTTGATGAAGATGATCAGGCAGATGAAGGCGGCTACGATCGCGATGTACATGCCGACCTCGGCGATGACGTACTGGAATCCGATGACGAACGAGAATGACACTTCATCAGTGTCGTCGCTGCAGCCGGCTATGTACGAGGACTTGCACAACGGCAGGCGGTAGGTCATCCGTTGCCGCCCATCCGAGGTCTCGCTGAACTCTTCATTGCCACTCTTGCTGTCGAACTCGCCGAATCCGAGGCCGGGTGGGAACGATACCGAGATGGTCACCGCCGGGCGCATGTCGGAGCCGGCCTGCTCCTGGGAGATGCCGGCAGACGGCACATCGAAGGTCTGGCTAGGCGTCGATATTCCCCGGATGCCGGTCGCTGAGGTGTAGCCGCCCGACAGGCTCATCGCTAGACTCTCGGCGAAGCGCGCCGTCATCCGGGCCGCCGACGAGGTGATGCTGACGCCGCCATCACCGGTCATCTCCAACCGAATCGTCGTCGTCGCCAACCGGGCGCTGATCTGCAGCGGGATGGCGTCGTTCAACTGATTTCCCTGGTTCGGCTTCTGCAGGTTGCTAATCGAAGTGGTCAGGATCATCGAGGTGAAATCACCGGTCAAACCAGATTCTTCGATCTTGCCGCTGTCGGCGATGACCGAAACTATCTTCTCATTGATCTGATCGTTCAGGCGCTGGAGACCCTCGTTCGATATCTCCAACGAGATGTCCTTGCCACCGACGGGAATCGTCATCTCGCCTTCAGCGGTGCCCCCGAGGAGCCCACCTTTCATAGAATCACCCATCGCGATGACCTGTCTGATCAGGTCGGATGGCAGCGCGTCGACCTGCACGCCCAACGGCTCCAGAATCTCGCTCGGCAGAC
>CAUZSY010000053.1:0-8975 GCA_963582725.1 Candidatus Thalassarchaeaceae archaeon | reverse complement strand
ACGTGCCGATCGACATCGCCTACGCCGGCTCATGCACGGCCGGCAAGGAGGACGACTTCGCATTCTACGCGATGGTGACCGATGCGGCGCTGGCCGCAGGCCGTAAGGTAGCCCCTGGCGTCGACTGCTACATCCAGTTCGGCTCGAAGACGGTCAAGGAGCTGTCGGGTAAGATGGGCTGGACCGATTCCTTCGAGCGGGCTGGCGTCACCCTGATCGATCCCGGCTGCGGCGCCTGCATCGGCGCCGGTCCGGGCGTCAGCGAGGATTCCGAGCAGGTCACCATCTCGGCCATCAATCGGAACTTCCAGGGTCGCTCGGGCCCCGGCAGACTCTACCTCGCCAGCCCTCTGACCGTGATGGCGAGCGCCTTCACCGGCCGAATAACCGCGTGGCACCCCGAACTGTTCGCCTGACTGATGGCTCAAACCCACCCCGGCTGATTCCTCAGTGAGGTGCACAGAAGACGACGACCATTTCGCTGCGGCAGAGCGAAGGAGGAGGCGATGACTGGACCGGGCGTGGGTTCCGCGTCGCAGGCGAAGACCGGTTTCGCAGTGGTCGCCGTCTACCTCGGCTACACGGTGCTGTTCACACCAGCCATCCTGCTGCTCGCTCGACTGGCGACGCCGCTCGCCGAGATGGGGTGGCGGGGAGTCCTGCTATACGCTGCCATCTTCGTCGTGCTTGCCGCCCTGATGGTTCCATCATCTTTCATGAAACTGGTGGCCGGCGCTCTGTTCGGCTTCGCCGGCGGCGCCGTCGCCGGCATCCTCGGCGCCTACTTAGGCGCCATCGTGCCGTTCCTGCTGGTCCGCCGGCTAGGCGTTCGCGACTGGGTCGAGCCGCATCTCGCGAAGCCGCTCTGGCAGGCCATCGACGAAGCATCGCTTGAACACGGTCTGGCCATAACCGTGCTGATCCGTCTTTCTCTGGTGCTGCCGTACAACTTCTCCAACTACATCCTCGGCGCCACCAGCATGCGGACCCGCGACTACGCTCTCGGCAACCTCGCGACCATCGGGCCGACGCTGCTCTACGCGTGGTGGGGTGCGGCACTCGGTGATGTCGCCAGAATCGCCGAGGGCGCCGGTCCTGAACGGGACGCACTGTGGGGAGCGACCATGCTGACGAGTCTCATCCTGACCATCATCGGCGCCGTCTGGATGCATCGCCTGACCAAGGCTCGACTCGATACCATTCTGTCGATCGTCGAGCGACCAGCCACAGGCTGAACTTCGGCTCATCAACCTAATTCTGCATGGTCAGGCTTATGGGCGGCCGCGGATGCCTCGGAGATCAACCGTTCAGGCAGCCCCTCGTCATCGGGCCGAGGGAGGACTGAGAGCGGGAGGCGAAAGGCTTGGCAAGAACACCGCGGAGCGAGATGAAGCAGGCTAGCATCAGCGAGTTCTTCGAGAAGAACAAGCACTTCCTCGGATTCGACTCATTGCAACGATCATTGATAACCGCTGTCAAGGAAGCCGTTGACAATTCTCTCGACGCTTGTGAGGAGGCTGGCATACTGCCGGACATCCGAATCGAACTGTTCCGCCTGACCGGGGACAGAGTTCTCCTGATCGCTCAGGACAACGGGCCGGGAATCCCACCTGATGCTATCAAGAAGGTGTTCGGCTCCCTCCTCTTCGGCTCCCGGTTCCATACCATCCGCCAGACCCGGGGGCAGCAGGGAATAGGCATTACTGGTGTCATCATGTATTCACAACTGACCTCCGGCAAACCGACGCATGTGGTCTGCAAGGTGGCCTCCGAGCCGACAGCAGTGCAACTCGACATCGGCCTCGACACGAAGCGCAATGTCGCCATCACGTCGAATCGGCGGCGCGTGCATTGGATCGATGAGGCGACCGGGCTGGAGGTAGAGCACGGCGTTCGGATAGAGGCGAGGATGAAGGCGAAGTTCCAGCGTGGCAAGCAGAGCGTCGGCCAGTATCTCAGGATGACCGCCATCGTCAATCCGCACGCGAGGATTCAGTACACCGCCCGCAACGAGGACGGCGAGATCATCGAACAGGACCTGCACGAGCGGGTCTCGGACGAACTGCCGCGGCAGGTCGAAGCGATTCGACCACACCCTCACGGTCTGGAGATAGGTTCTCTGCAGCGCTTCCTGCGCGAATCGGAAGAGCGCAAGATGACCTCGTTCCTGAGGCATAACTTCTGTGGCGTATCGATGCGTGCCGCCCGCGAGATCCTCGAGCGGTCGGAACTCGAGGAGATTCGCAAACCGAAGTCGATCAAGGCCGAGGAAGCGCAGGCCATGCTGGCCGCCATCAGACAGATCAGGCTGCTGCCACCACCGACCGACTGCCTCTCTCCCATCGAAGGTCTGCTGATGAAGAAGGGGCTGTCGAAGGCCATCGATTCGAGATTCGTCAACACGGTGACGAGAGCGCCCGCCGTATCGAACGGCAATCCGTTCCAGATCGAGGTGGGTCTGATCTTCGGCGGTGACCTGCTGGCCGACGGCCCCATCGAAGTACTGCGCTATGCCAACCGGGTGCCTCTGATGTATCAGCAGGGCGGCTGCCTGCTCTCCAAGGGAATAGAGAGCATCGACTGGAAGAAGTACGGACTCGAACACCCCGGTGGCCGCGGATTCCCGAAAGGACCGGTAGCCATCCTCATCCATCTGGCCAGTACCAACGTCCAGTTCACCAGCGAGGCGAAGGATGCCGTGGCCGAGAACGAGGAGGTCCTGAACGAGATCAGGTTGTCCCTTCAGGAGGTCGGCAGAGGCTTGCGCAGGCACAAGAGGAAGAGGGCTGAAAGGGCCAAGGCGCAGGAGAAGTTCGAACTGGTGAACGAGATACTTCCAGAGATAAGTCGACGGGCGTCGATGCTGCTCGGTCGTACCGAGCCCGACCTGGCGCCGGTCATCACCCGCATCATGAATGCGGTGTTCTGCGAGGAGGAGTTCGAATGGGATGCTGAACAGAATGTGCAGCGCTGCCGGATCACCATCCACAACTACACGGCGAGACCTCGCGCGTACTCCATACTCACGACCTGGCCGGAGGCGGAAGGCGCACAGATGACATCGGAGCAGCCGCTCGGTCGGCGCGAGACGCTCGGCCTCTGGACCTGGCGCCTAGAGACTATTCCTCCGGGTGAACAGACGACTGTCGAATTCTCGGTCTCGGGTCTCTCGAAGGGGGCCTGGACGGATACGGAGGTGTTCTTCCGTGGTGCTGGCTCGATCATCGGGGCGAGCCCCGTCGATGAAGATATCCTGGCCGATATGAGGGCCGAGGAGGACGGCCGAGGGGCATCGGGGGAGGAGGTGGATGCTGTTGTGTTCGAGGCTGTCCGCTCACGCAGCGGAGTGACGGTTGGCGACGCTGTGGCGGTGCCACCCGACGAAGGTGCGAGCGATGCCGAAAACCTCGGTGATCACCGGTTCGACTCCACTGCACCACCGACCGGTGACGATTCCAGACAATCCAGTCTGAGTGACTTCAGGGGGGTGGATGAATGAGCGCGAGCAGAGAGGATAAGCGACTGGTGATCGAGGCGTTGAACGGGGTCGCCGCAGAGATGCACGACCGGATGATGCGGGGCGAGCCGCCGAGGATGACGCTGCCGGTCAGGTCGAAGAGCAACATCGCGTTCGACGAACGGCTCGGCGTCTTCAAGTACGGCAAGAAGAGGACCATACGAGATGCAACCAGCCTCGGTAGTGCCAGACAACTGCTGCGGGCCCTGCACGTCATCGAATTCATCGAACAGATGATAGATTCCGGGAAATCCAGCACCCTTCGTGAGATGTACTACATTTCGGAAGGCTGGGGGCTCGGCAAGTTTGGCTCGCAGAACGACAGCAACAATCTCGCCGAGGATCTGGAGATAGTCACCAAATGTCTGCGGGAGGATTTCCGGCTGCGACCGGAGGAGGACGGGGCGCGGATCATCGGCAACATCACCTTCGAGGAGTTGAACCGGCGCGGCGAGTGGATGCGGATCAATTGCCGCGACGACGTCGGTGACTCTGGTTATGGGGTCCCTTACAACGTCGAGGATGAGAAATTGAGGCTGATCGAGGAGGACATAGACTTCGTTATGGCGATCGAGACCGGTGGTATGTTCGATCGGTTGATCGAGAACGGATTCGATGAACAGCACCGTTGCGCGCTGATCCACCTGAAGGGTCAGCCGGCCCGCTCGACGCGGCGCATCATCAAGCGGATGAACGAGCAGTGGAACAAACCCGTGATCGTCTTCCTCGACGGTGACCCGTGGTCCTTCAGGATCTTCGCCAGCATCGCTTTCGGAGCCATCAAGACGGCTCACATCTCGGAGTATCTGGCGACCCGTGAGGCCGTGTACCTCGGCATCACCGCCGATGACATCCTCGCCTATGACCTGCCCTCCGACGACCTGTCGAGCAAGGACATCGAGGCTCTGAACGCGGAACTCACCGACCCGAGGTTCTCGGATGGCTGGTGGCGCCAGCAGATCGAGACGATGCTGGAACTCGGCAAGAAGGCCGAGCAGCAGTCTCTGGCAAAGTACGGACTCGATTTCGTCACCGACACCTATCTGCCCGAGAAACTGGGCCAACTGGGACTCGCCTGAACGGCCTTCGACGGCCGCGACTGGCGCATCGTCTCGTCGAACATCGTGTAGACCATGTCATCCCTGGTCTAGGTGCCGGTGTGACGAAATGCCTCATCGATGGACCGGAGCGCGAGAGTCATGGCAGACCGAGTAGACGACGCAGGCTCGGTGCCGCCTTCATCAGCGGCACCAGAGCGCCGCTTGCCATGCCCGCCTTGCGAGAGTGCTGGGAGAGCATCTTCGAGACGCTTCGAGTGACCTCGGTAGTCATCGTGCGACCGCTCAGCAGGTGACCTCCGGCGTCATTGAGCATCACCTGGATGTGGAACGACCCCATTCTTGAGGGTCGGAGAGTGAGCCATATCATGACGCCGTTGTCGAGCACCTGACCCATCACGTCGATCAGATCGTTGTCGCCGGCCCGACTGATCTCGGTGACGTCTTCATCGGGCAGCCTGACCGTCTGTTCGGCATCGAAGCTGATCCGGTGCGATTGGCGTTCCGGTTGCATGTCGGGTGATGTCACCTCTATCTCGTATGAGGTGCCCGTCTGTCCTGCATCGGCTACCAGGATCATCAGGTTGAGCGTTTCTCCCTCGGCTCTTCGGTCTATCTCACAATCGAAGATGAGTGGTTCCTGCCTGAGTTCCTTCATCCGATTGAGCAATCGGTATTCCAATCGGTCGATGAGGTGGAAGAAGGATGGGTTGTGGCGTTCCGCTATGTCGAGCAGTTCGTGGACCAATCGCTTGTCGAACACATCGTCGACGAACATCCGGTCGACCACTTCCTTCGGATACAACTCCTCCAGTTCCGACCTCACGTCGGCGTCCTCCAGCACCCCCTGCCTGTTCAGATGCAACAGGAACAACGATTTCTCTCTCGCCTCCAACTCCGTAGTGCTCTCGAAGGCCAGCATGCCGATGCCTCGGTTGTGCTCCATCCAACGGGTCGCTATGCCGGGCTCCATGATGCAGCTGATGAGCTCGCTGAATGGCGCCACCAGGAAAGTGGGGTGGCCCGTCGGTGTGAACGTCGAGAGCAGGCCGGTCGGCTGCGAAGCGTCGAAATCCTTGGTCGGGTCCATCACCGCAGCTATCCAGACGAGGACCGAGATGCCAGTGCCGACGGAGACCGACATGGCGAACAGGAACGGCCATGGGTCGGCTAAAGTCACCTCCAGCATCTCATTCCATGCCGCCGGTTCTGCAATCAGCAGCGCGCCAAGCAGTGTCACGATATAGAACAGGATTGCGAGCATTCCCAGCACTCGATGCGACAGCGCCTGCATATGCTCCGCTCTCAGCGTGTGCGCGACCTCGTCATATCCCTCGAGCGACCGGAACGGCTGGCCCCTCCGCCTCGCGATGACACCCTGTAGTTCGAAGTCGGCTCTGGTCAGATGGAATCCCATGGCTCGCTGGGCCAGCAGCACCTGCCAGAGCAGTTGGCCGGAGAGAATCAGGATGAGCATCAGCGGAATCGCTGTGCTGGAGAATGATATTGTCAGCCATGACGGGTATACCTGGTAGATGATGCCGGCGGCGATGACCGGTAGAGGCATCAGCCGGTTGATCCAGATGCCGGGGCCGGTGTTGAACTGGTGGGTCCGCCTCTCCGCCGTACGGATCTCTTCGAGTTGTCGTTCCAATGATCCAGTGCTCGCCGTCGCATCTATCAGACCGGACAGTTCCATCGACACATCGTCACTGGGGCTGGCTGAATCCCCCGCCATGACCCCCGGTGGCGCATCTCGATGATGATGCCTCCGGCCGCCGACGTGTCCGGTTGCCGATTGCTCCCCTCTGACCGTGCGGCTCCTGGCATCGGGCGAATCGCTGAGCGGCGATTGCCTCAAGGAGTCGGCATGGCGAGCGGAAGATATGGCCGAGGTGGTTGGTGGCACGGACGCCGACCCGTGGCCACGCCGGCTGCTGCTGATCGGCGTGGTTCTGATGGCGATCGGCCTCGGCGCCTACGCCTCTGGCTGGAAGGAGATAGAGGCGGCGATCGATCCGAGCATCAACAATCTTGCGGCACTCGAACCAGGCGAATCGAGTGAGGTGGAACTGATCGAGGCGGGGTCATACACGGCATTGCGCGTCCTGCCGGCCGATGGCGAGCCGGTGCCGGCACTGGATATGGTTCGCCTGACCGACGGTTCGACGCTGCCCGGCGAGGAGCCGACCTGGACCTCGGCTAGTCGAAATGATGCGAACGGTACGATGTACTCGCCGGTCCGCATCTGGATGATACAGCAGGCTGGCCCTCACATGTTCAGGAATGACGACGAGGCGGCTGGCACCCTGTATCTCGTCGATGAATCGGCCGATGACATGGCCGCGATGTCATCACCCACCTTCCTGCTGGGCTGCATGATCTGTCTGGCCGGATTCGGTCTACTGCCGATCGCGGCCGCCGTCCGGTGGTTGAACAGACGATCCGAGCCGGTCAGGGTCATCATCGACAGCGGAGGAGGATTCGTGGTCGACGGTGATGCGCCCGGTCAGCCGACCATTGTTCCGGGCGTCGCGCAGCCCCTCGATGATGACAGCATGTTCGATGAGGTGGCGGATCATGCCGACCTGACGCCGTACCTCACAGCCGGTAGGATTCCGACGACAGAGGAGTTGTGGTCAGCCCAGCGGGCCTGGGAGGCGGACAGGTCGATGGGTGACATCGTCGAGGCCGTCGTCGCGGTCGACGGGGATGCCATCGAAAGATTCGATTCCGGTGTCATGGCGCCATTCGCTGATCGGCCAGACCCTCCCCTTCAACGACCGGTCGGAGGACGACGGCAAGTGAGCGACAGTCAGGCCGAGGCGAGTGACCCGAAATCCAAGGATGGCAGAGGCTGGCTCGACTGGGACGAGGGCTGAGGTTCAATCCTCTATCTTGTCCGCCATGCCCCGCGCGCGCTCGACCACACCATCGGGCAGGAACACCAAAGGTGGAACAGGTTGCGCCAGTTCGACATCCCACACCTTCTGGCTGCGGGCCCATATCTCCTGACCGCTGCACCAGCCGAGCCAGTCATCGACCCAGGCGCAGGTCCGTTGTATATCCTCGTCGTCAGGGGCTTGCCGGCGGAGCAACTGGTTGATCTGACCGAGCATGATGATGTTGGCTGGAATCAGTGCGTAGGTGCCGAACGGATTGCGCTCCGTATCGACGGTTCGCTGCTCCTTCCACAGCGCTAGGAACTGGTCGTAGACATAGCCTATGGTGAGCACGATGACGATGACGAAGACCGCGATGCTCGCCAGTCCCCAGTAGGTCGCCGAGATACCGAGGGTCGAGTCTCGAAAGCACATCGCATTAGAGCAGTCATCGGTGAACCTCCACCGGACGTACGGCCAAATCAGCAGCGTGAGAGTGGTGCACCAGAAAACCATGGAGATCAGTGTCTGGGACTGCTGCAGACGCCAGTACTGACGCATGAACCACTTCTTCAGCAACGTTCTCCACCGCCTCGCCAGCGTGACTGACCCTCCCCGCTCCGGTCACCGCCCTCTTTCACCGTTTTGCGCCAAGGGGTGTGCGGTGCGCGGTTTGAAGTGTGAAGGTGGCGAGCGCGAGAGGTGCGGTCAGAGCCCGTCCCAGCGGTGCTAATCGGACTCGGCCATCGCACCCACGGTTACGCGTCATTCGCATTGCGCCACCCAGAGAGGATGCGGATAGTCGGCCTAGCCGACCCCGATGAGGTGCGATTGAGGCATGCGGCCGAGAAGTACGGCATCGAGGCGGAGAGATGTTTCTCGGATGCGGACGCGCTAGCGCGCGGTCTGCCGGCTGGGTCCGGTGTCGCCGAGGTGGCGATCAACGGCACAATGGATTCACAGCATCTGGCCACGAGTCTGCCTCTACTGGCCGCTGGTTACGACATTCTGCTGGAGAAGCCGATCGCCAAGTCGCTCGATGATGTGCTCGAATTGGCCAGGCTGGCTGACGAGAGCGGTCGCATGGTGGTCATCTGCCATGTCCTCAGACACGCCCCGTTCTACCGAGCCATCGCCGAGCGAGTGCTGGCGGGTGACATAGGGAGGGTGGTCTCCATGCAATCGAGTGAGCATGTCTCGGACCATCACATGGCCACCGGTTTCGTCCGCGGGAAATGGCGCCAGCGGGCCGAGAACCCGATGCTGCTAGCCAAGTGCTGTCACGATCTCGATCTGTTATGCTGGCTGAAGCGCGGCCAGCGGCCGGTCCGGGTCGCCAGCATGGGCGGTCGCCTGCTGTTCACCGCCGACCGAGCCCCGGAGGGCGCCGGGCAGCGTTGTCTGGTCGACTGTGACATCGAGAGTGATTGTCGCTACTCGGCCCGCCGTATCCACATCGAGCACGGTCTCTGGGGATTCTATGCCTGGCACGGCCTGCCCGAGTACGAGGCGGGGGGG
>CAUZSY010000052.1:0-9010 GCA_963582725.1 Candidatus Thalassarchaeaceae archaeon | reverse complement strand
CTGCACCGCCTCGTCGAGCAGGTCGTCTACGAACACGACATTGGCGAGGCGGGTGCTCATCTTGCCGCTGGGCAGTTTGGTGAACGCGTAGAACAGCACCTCTGGCCGCTCTACGCCGAGCTCTTCGAGAGCGATGCCGACCTGCAGCGCCTGCAGCTTGTGGTCCTCGCCTAGGATGTCGAGCAGCGCGTCTGCACGGCTCCACTTCCATTCGTGATAGGCGATGTCCCGGGTCGCGTACAGGCTGGTGCCGTCGCCACGCTGGAAGTAGAAACGGGTGTTCTTGCCGGCGACGCCTTTCCCAGCGAGTTCTAGGTAGAGGGCGTCGTTGTCAGCTGAGTCGCAGAACTCGCTACGCCGCAGTCGCTCGACGATGCCATCGACCGAGCCGTCGAGGATGAAACGAGACTCCTTGGTGAAGGAATCGAATGATATCCCGAGCCTGGCCAGAGACTCCAGCATGCCGTCGAGGACGGGTTGGAAGGCCGCCTCGAAGCGAACGAGCACCCCGGCGTCACCATCCTCGCTGCGTCGAACGAGGTCTGCCAGCGACTTCTCCACCGAATCATCCTCGGCCCGCACGACGTTCGCCGCCTGATACCACCGGACACGAGCGTGGTCCTGCTTGTCGGGATGCCTGACTCGACTGTCGTCACCGTCCAGACCCTGACGCTGCAGAATCATGTCAACCTCAGATTCATCGAGATTCTCCAGCGCCCAGCATAGGATGCCGACCTGCTTGCCCATGTCGTCGACATAGTACTCGGCCGTGACCTCGGCTCCGGCCAGCCGCTCGAGCCGGACCAGCGTGTCGCCGATGATGGCGTTGCGGATTCGACCTACATGGAACGGCCCGTTCGGATTGGCCGAAGTGTGTTCGACGAGGATGGGGCGCCGTGGTTCCGGTGCGAGGTGTTCGAGCGCGCTCGATTCGTCGACACCGGACTCGATGGCGTGCCGCCACAGGAACTCAGGCGATGCCCGCAGATTGACGAAGGGTCCGGCGATGCTGACCGAACATGCTGGTCCAGCCCTCGCGGCCGATGCCGATGCCTCGGCTAGCGCCGTGGTCATAGCAGCTGCAAGGTCGGCGGCGATCTCGTCCGGAGCGCGGCGAAGCGGACCGGCGAGCCGGAAGCAGGGTATCGCGAGATCGCCGTTTGCGAGGTCCTTCGGCGTCTCGGGCAAGCGCATGGACAACTCGACGGCGGCCTCCTCATCGAGACCGAGGCTGGTGAGCGCCGCGGCCAGCGTCGCTTGCAGCGCTACCCGAAGATCTCGCATCCGACTCACCTCAACTCCAAGAATAACGGAGCAGAGCGGCGAAGCCGCCGAACCCCTGCATCAGGGTCGCACCCTCTTCGGTGTCGATCGAGATCAATTCCACCTTTGACGAGGTGTGTGAGGCGAGTTCTGTCAATTCGTCGATGAGATCGACGCTCGACTCGACATCCATGCGTACTCGGGAGGAATCGCCATCACACTCGATGCAGGGTGGATCCTCGGCTTTGCGATCGATCGTTATCTGCCATTCGTGACCGCACGACCGGCAATGGTAATGCGCCCGCACCTTCCGCAATGCCTCGCTGAGCAACAAGGTGTCGACCGCACCCTGGTGGAGCGCCGCGCGGACCATCACCTCGCCGTAGGTCGCCTTCGGGTGCGGTTGATTGAGTTCCCTGAGGAACCGATCGACCTGCTGACGTTCCTTGTCGAGGGCTATCTGATCCATCATACCGCCGGCCCGCTGCACCAGTTCTCGCAGTCCGGATTCATTCGAATAGCCGACATCGAAATGCGGCTTTCGAATCAGTTTCCTGATCTCGTGGTGGAAGTAGCCATCCCTGATGACCTGGTCCTTGGTCCCCCCCGGTCCGCCGATGATGATGCCATGGAGGTTCTCCAGCATCGGTAACCAGTAGTCATCAGCGTGTTCGGTGGCGCGCTTGAAGAATTTATGAGCAGCCTCCTCGATCAACCGCTCGAAGCGCTGGGCTGACTGGCCACCCTGGCGGTGCTTTCCCATGATGTTCGACTTCAGTTCCTCCTGACAATGCACCCTCTTGCCGGTGGCGATCCCGTATGCCGCCTCACCTCTGTCGATGACGAACAGGCCATAGGCGGTGCGATCGATCAGCATCTCTTCGAACTGCGTCAGTTCGAAGGTCGAGTCACAACGGTAGCGGAACGACTGCAGCTGCTCGGGCGGGTCGTCGATGACGATGTTGGTCAGCCGCGTCTTGTTGTTGCCGATGATCACATGCCCGACGAAGATTCCGAGGCCGCGCTGACCGGCGTTCTTGTATCGGTTGAGTGTTGATATCGCGCTCTCTATAGCGTCCGACACATGCTTGCGAGTCGATTTCGATTTGATGTTCGCCGCCTGACCGAGCTCGTTCGATAATTGGCTGCGGACGTCGTGGATCTGTCTGTCCGGTGGAATCACCACGGTCACCAGTTCGGTGCCCATGCCGCGCATCTCGCAGAGATCCGCTAACGCGTTCTTGAGTCGCAGTGTGCGCTGCTGCATCGCCTGTTCGTCGGACACCGCACACGCCTCATCTGACGACGCCGTGGCTGCGGCATTTCAACCCTTCACGCTGTGCGACGGCGGGTCGTCTCGACTGGTGCTCGCACGACACCACCGAGGAGCGCACGTCAGAGTCCCGAGTCACCCTCCCTGATACCTACGACCTCTGATCGGTAGCGGCTCCGGTCGACGCCGGCCCATCGGCTGAGAGCATCCGTGGTTCGGAGCGAGCGGCGGGATTGATGAGTCGGTGCCGGTTCGCGCAACCCGATGGCGGTACACGTCGTAGCGCTGGGCGGCAGTCTGCTGCGGCCTGAGGAGAGTCAGCGACACGCCTGGCTGGCCGGCATCGCGGCGGTCATCGGCGACGCCATTCGCAGCGGCGAGGTGCTCGGACTCGTCATCGGTGGTGGCGCACCGGCCCGCGAGGCTATCGGACTGGCGGCGGCCGTCGTACATGACGTCGCTCTGCTCGACGAGATAGGCATCGCCGCGACGCGCCTTAACGCGACGATGCTGCGCAGCACTCTGGTAGCTGCCGGCATCGATGTCGCGGTGGGCATCCCGCACACCGTCGAAGATGCTGCGAGCGCCCTTCAGAGACACGATGCCGTGGTGATGGGTGGCACGATGCCCGGGCACACCACCGACGCGGTCGCCATCAGACTGGCCATCGCAGCCGGTGCCGAGCGCTGCATCATCGCGACCAACGTCGATCACGTCTACAGCGATGATCCCCGTCTGGTCGCGGACGCGGTCGCGCATGCTCGACTGAGTCTCGAAGAGCTGGCGGCGATCGTCGGACCGGCCGAACACCGGGCCGCTGGTGCCTCGTCCGTCATCGACCCGGTCGGGGTCGGCGCCGCCCTCGAAGCATCGATGCCGCTGGCGGTGCTCGACGGCAGACGACTCGACGGACTGGCCGCGGCGCTAGCATCAGAATCCTATGTGGGCACGATCATCGACCCATAGAACGACCGGCGAGGGGCAGAACTGGTGAACGGGTGACAGAAAAGAAACTGTGGTGATGAACGTATGACGGGAAAGAAGCAGGGGTTGGCCGACGCGGTCCGCGAGACAGCCGACAAGATGCGTAAGAAGAAGCGCCGGCGACCTATCTCTTCGAGCGTTCCACCGCACCGCCACTGCGCCATCTGCAACGTGCCCATAGACCTGGATTCGGATCCACCGGTCTGCCCCGAGGAGAGTTGCATCGAGAAGCGCAAGCGACACGAGAAATCCAAGAAGCGGCTGACGGTCATGCTCTACCTGTTTCCAGCCATCGCAATCATGCTGGTGGTTCTGCAAGCTATCGCTGGGGCCGGGCGCGGCTGAGGCGAACGGATGAATCGAGAGACGAGGAGGTGGAATCCATGATGGTGCGCATCCTGTCGGTGCTGCCGACCGTCACCGGCGTTCTGTGCGCTCTCATCCTTCTGATCAGCCTGGTCGGGATTCCACTGCCCGAGAGCGAGATGGAGATTCCGATGATTCCCTGTGGCGGTACCGGTTTCGAGGACTGTCCGGTTGGCATGACCCAGAATGACCTCGACTTCCCGCTGGCCTTCGGACTGCTCGACCTCGACCTGGAAATAACCTGGGAGGCGGTATCCGACACCTGGCTCGGCATGGTCGATGCGAGCGCCGCTGACGCCTGCCCTCCTGACGACAACGGAATGACGGATTGCCAGCCGGACGACTTCGAGTACCTCGCGGGCGGGCCGGAGTCGGAGGGGTCGTTCACTGCCGCTGTGAAACCTGGTGCCGTCAGATTCGTCACAGGTGGCAATGAAGGGTCGCTTAACATGGGCACCCAGAAGGTGCATGTGGGAGGACAGGCGGGGCTGCACATCGTCATCGAACTGCTGTTGGGATTGATGGCTGCCGTGTTGCTGATGTCAGCCTTCGAGATGGCCTTCCCCTTCTCCGCCCGTAGGAAGTCGGATTGAATCGCCGGATGCTCTCGTTCTCTGCAGGCGAAGAGGGTCATGTCGGACGCTCTCGTCAGGCGGCTGACCCGATGGGCGCCACATGACGATGCGGCTGCGTCGCGTTGAAGAACCGACCAGCGCTCGTCACCGCCGGAGGCATTCGGTGGAGAAGATTCGCTGCGGCGGCTGTGGAGTCATCATCGAAGCCGAAGGGCTGCGGCCCAGTTACGGGGGACATGACCTCTACTGCGTCGTCTGTGGCCATGTCACCCACATCGGTTGAGCGGCTGGATTCGGCACCCGAATCCGGTTCGACGATCGATGGCGCCGCGGCTCATTCGGGCGGTGGTCTGTCAGCGGTGACGCGGCGTACATGCCAGCCTTCCGGCAGTTCCAGGCGTTCCGTCGTGGTGGTCGCTCCGATCATCTCCACCATCTGCTTGCGCAGCGGCTCCAGTCCCACTCCGGTGAGCGGACTGACCGCTCTGGCTGACAGCGGGGCGTGCATCAGCACGGGCTCCGGCGCAGCGTCTTCCCTCGCTGAAGGTCCAATGGCCACAGCCTTCGTGGTAGGCGTCTCATTCGACCCGACGACCTCGGCAGTCTCCGCTTCTGCGGCGAGTCGCGCCTCGACAGCGGTGAAGGCGGCTTGCCAGCCCTCGAGGTCCAACAAGTCGGCCTTGCCGACCACTGTGATCAGCGCCGACTCGCCGAGCATCTGCTCTATCTGCGAGCGAAGAGAGAGCTGTGAATCGAGGTTCGTCTCACTGGTCTCGGTCACATCGATGAGGAACAGCACGATGTCGCCGACATGGCTGAGCGCGGCGATCGCCTGCATCTCGATGTCATTCCGCTGTTCCATCGGGCGGTCGAGCAGACCTGGTGTGTCGACCATCTGGTGGACCCTGCGGCGTTCGACGAAGTGACCGACGTGCAGCCGGCGGGTGGTGAACGGATAGGCCGCTATCTCCGGTTCACCGGTCGACAACGCGGCTATCAATGCTGACTTGCCGACATTCGGAGCGCCGGCCACGACGATGCACGGCTCGCTCGAATCGATCATCGGGAAGGCACGCATCGTGTCGCGCGCGGTGCCGAGCCAGAGTATCCGGTCACCCACCTGATCGAGGACGGATACGCAGCGGCCGTATACCTCCCTGCGGGTATCGTGGAAATCCTCGATTCGACGCTGTCTCGCGATGCGACGCTGACCGTCACGGCCGAACGCATCGATCCGGTCAGCCGCCCATTGGATGGCGCCGAGATTGCGACGGAATTCGTCGGTGCCGACGGCTGCCTCGATGAGAGCTACGTCGAACGGGCTCAATCTGTCGAGGCTTGGCCACCTCTCGACCCAGGACCTGAGGGTCGTCGAGAGCGTGTCGGTGGCGCTCTGGATCATCCGCACCATCTGCTTACGAACCCGGTGGTAGCGGTCCGGATCATCGACCAGACCGGGCTGTTTCGAAGCGCGTCTGAACGCCTTGTCGATCAACTCGTCGGGCCGCAGGACCGTTGGGATGCGGCGCCACTCGACTACAGACAGAGGAAGGCCTCAGAGAGTCCGCGACAGCGCTCCTTCTTGAACTCACAGGCTGGGCTCCTCGGATGCGCGGCTTGATATCCCGCAGCCTCGCGGTCTCGACCGATGAGCCGCAGGGGCCGGCGCAAACCACCGGAGGAGTTGCCCGAATGGGCGGTCGCGACATGGGAGAGTCTCGGACGACCGGACATCGAAGCATTGGAGGATCGTCACTACGGACCTCTGATCGATAGGCGCAGCGGTCTGCGCCGAGACGACATCGTGGAAATCCTGCTCGACACGCGCGGCCTGCCGGATGACTTCGACCCGTGGATCCGGGGTCGTCTGGTCAGTTCGCACAAATCATCCCTGGAGATCGTCGACGAGGAAGAGAGGTTCCGGGCCATCGCCCGCGATGCCATCGTCGAGGTCCGACTGATCGCTCACACCAGGCCGCCCTACATCGAGGACGATGAACTGCTGACCTTCGAGCGCGAGGATCTGAAGCGGCGTTCGAAACTGCACGAGCAGGTCGAGAAGCAGACCTCTGAGTACGATGACAGCCATCTCTGGGGCTGAGTGGACCGGATCGCATTCGAGAAGACCTTGCATGTCGGCCGTATGGCAAGGTCAGTCGCGACCGACCGTCACGGCAGCAGCACCGTGCCGATTCCCGCCTCAGAGTCGCACCGGTCGTTTGGCACCGCACGCCTGACACTTCAGGAGAGTCGTCCGACCCTCCTTGACGAAGCGGGTGTCGGGCGCGTTGCACTGACCGCAGAGGATGTAGGTACGGACGTAATTGACGATTCTGCCCTTGATCCGCTTAGGTGGGATTCGCCCCTTGAAGAGGACCCGGTGCTTCTCCCTGGTGCCCGACGTGCCGAGTTCGTTCAGCATGAACTGGTAGACGTGATTGGCGTCTCGGTCCATGACGCTGACCAGTTCGGAGAAGTTGCGGATGATGGTCTGACTGCCCTCTATGAGGATCTCCGGTTCCGGCAGGGTCCAGCGGGACCGCTCGCTGATCTCCTTCGGTATTCCCTCGCGCGCCTTCTGCAACAGCGCCTCGTACTCGAAATCGCTCATCGTCGCGGCGACTCTGCCGCCCCATTTCAACCCCGCCGTCCAACCGGTGACCCGACCATGCTCCTGCACGGCGTCACAGAGATGCCCGATGGCGTGTCCCGGGACCGGTCCCTCGGTCTCGCACCACGACCGACTCATCCTAGCGACCTGCTGGCTGACATCAGGCTGATGCCTGCTCCAGGCGGCCGAGTCCGCGCGTGGGACGACCGGAGCATCCGGACCGTCGTGTTGAAGCGCAGAGAGCGATGCCTCTAGGTCATGTCCGACGAGCCCGTGCTGGTGCTCTTCACACGTCTCGACGAGGCGGCTGTCGCACCGACTCGGGGCAGCGCTCTGGCGGCCGGCTGGGACCTCAGAGCCCTGGTGTCGACTACGCTGGCGCACGGCGAGGCCGTTCGCATACCGACCGGCATCGCGGTAGCCATACCGGCCGGATACGAAGGCCAGGTCCGAGCCCGCTCTTCGCTGGCCGCGAAAGGCCTCTACATGCCGAACGGCGTCGGCACCATAGATGCCGATTACCGAGGTGAGATACAGGTGCTGGCAGCTTGGCTGGGAACTGCCTCATCATTGACCATCGAAGCGGGCGAGAGGATCGCACAATTGATCATCGCGCCGGTTCCTGCGGTTCGCTTCATCGAGGTGACGAACGACGAACTCGGTGAGACCGAACGCGGCGCCGGCGGCTTCGGCAGCACGGGAAGGTTCTGAGCCGCAGGGGCCAGTCAGAGGCGGTGTACGGACGCGGTCCGGTGGCTGCGCTGGGTGCAGTCCGGCGACGAGTCGACGGGGTCTGTGCTGACCGCTGTCGGTTGGTCTCTGAAACCGGTCTGACCCGACAGGCGCCGACGAACGATGATGGACATCGAAACCGCCGGCGGGAGCACTGTCTTCGAACAGTCGGCGGAGTAGGTCGGAAGAGTGGTCGGAGACGACTCGGGGACGGTGACTTGAAATCGGACTGAGTGCACGGTCTGGCGGTATCATGGCTCTGAGCATCGATGAACTGCGCGAGAAGGTCGAGCAACTCCGTGCCGAAGGGCTGAACAATCAACAGATCGCAGACGAACTGTCGCTCTCACAGACCACTGTCCAGTGGCTGACCTCCGCTGGCACTCCACAAGCCGAATCCAGACCTGAAGACATACGCATCGGTTGGCGCACCCTAGGTGTTCGGCCGATCCGGACCGAAGCGGTCGGAGTCATCCTGGCCGACATCGCCGAGGAGGAACTCGGATCCGATGTCGACACGGTGGTCGGCATCAGCCTGAACGGCATCATCTTCGCGCAGGCGCTGGCCAATCAACTCGACTCCGACATCGCGGTGTTCCGCAGCGTCGACGAGGCTGGTCGAGGCCATCTGTCGAACAAGTACGGCAACGTCGCAGGCCGAACCGTCGCGGTCGTCGATGACGTGCTCTCCTCGGGTCTTACGATGCGTCGGACCGTCGAGGCTCTGCGCACCGCCGGCGCCGATGTCAGACTGCTGCTGGTGCTGGTCAACAAGACCGAGAAGAACGAGATCGAAGGGGTGCCGCTTCGCGGCTTGATCAGAGCGGTCAATGTCTGAGGGAGTCTGATGCACTGGGCGGACCATACCGCCAGCCTGCTGGTGGCCAGAGACCCGAAGCAGGTCATCGCCGCTGGCATCACGCCATCCGGAGAATTCCACATCGGCCACCTGCGCGAGATCCTGACCGGCGAGATGATCGCAAGATCCTGTTCGAATCTCGGCAGTGACTCGGAATTCCTCTTCGTGGTCGACTCGATGGACCCACTGCGAACGGTCTATGGATTCCTCTCCGATGATTACGAGCAATACACAGGCTGGCCGCTGCACGCCGTTCCCGCACCCGACCTGAACGGTCGGCCGGACTCCGGTCTCGGTTCGTACGCGGCGCATTTTCTGCAACCCTTCCTGCACGCTCTGGCTCAGAT
>CAUZSY010000051.1:0-9240 GCA_963582725.1 Candidatus Thalassarchaeaceae archaeon | reverse complement strand
GGCCGCTCGGACCTCACTCGCGAATCGAGGGATCCCTTAGAACTGATTTTCAAATAGGGACCCTAACTCAATTCGCTCGCTCGGGAGAGTCCGTAATGATTTGAGACTCATGTCGTGCCGAGGCCTGCGCGGTCTGGCCGGTGAAGAGAATGGTTGCACGGGCATGGTCGAGGGTGAGCGGTTGGGCGAGAGTTTCGGCAGTCAGTGCGGTTGTTTCGTCTGGGGGACTCTCAAATAGAGGGAGCAGGACGGCGGCACGCTCCGAAGGAGGCGATGTCATGGGGAAGTCGGCTTACCACCACATGCGAGAGGTGTGGAAGCGCCCCAAGCAGAACATGTCGAACGAGCAGCGTCGCAACCGGATGGCCGCCTGGCGCCGAGAACCCGTCTGCATGCGGATCGAGCGGCCGACCCGCATCGATGCGGCTCGCCGGCTCGGCTACAAGGCGAAGCAGGGCGTCGTCATGGTGCGGGCCCGCGTCCGCCGTGGCGGTCTGCGCAAGAGAAAGATCAACATGAAGCGGAAGCCGAGCAAGGCCGGCATGAAGAAGATCACGATGGGCAAGAGCATCCAGCGGATCGCCGAGGAGCGGGTCAGCAGCCGCTACCCGAACATGGAGGTGCTGAACTCGTACTGGGTCGGTCAGGATGGCAAGAGCAAGTTCTACGAGGTCATCATGATAGATCCGTCGCATCCGGCCATCAAGAGCGACAAGCAGTTGGGCTGGATCGCCGAGAAGGGTCACTCCGGTCGGGCCGAGCGGGGCATGACCAGCGCCGGCAAGCGCGGCCGCGGCCTGTTCAACAAGGGCAAGGGCGCCGAGAAACTGCGACCGAGCCTGAAGGCTAACCGCAACCGCGGCAAGTGAAGCGTCCGCTTCACCCCCCTCTGCCCGCGCCTCACCGTCCTCTCTACTCGGGCTCTCTTTACCCCTCCCTCACCGACTGCTCCTAACAGCAACCCCTCGTTCCCTCGATGCGGCGCGCCCGATGGCCGTCGATCCTGAACGAGAGACGGCCGCCGGTGACGGACGCGGGGTTCATGGACGGCTGCGGGTCTCGGCGGTTCGATGGTGGAGTCGCGAGCGTCCGACCTGCGCGGTCTGCCGGTCATCCTGCCTGACGGCCGGCTGCTCGGCACGGTGCACGACGCGGTGGTCGATGTGACCGGCTGGGACTGCACCCACATCTTCGTCTGTGACCCGCCGGAGGAGATCGTCCAGGACCGGGTCCACATCGCGATTCCGTGGCGCTGGGTCCGCTCGATCGCCGACGTGGTGCTGCTCCGATGGTTCCCGGCGACGCCGATTCCGCGCGATCCCTGAGTTCGGCTGCGACGCCTCAACCTTCAACCGGACCAGCCCCCCGTTCACCCTCGAGGGTCCAGATGCTCCACCTGCACGTCCTCGGCACCGCTTCGGCCAAGCCGTCGAAGGGGCGGAGCGTGTCGGGGTCGTATCTATCGACGCCCGACGGCGGCCTGCTGATTGACTGTGGCGAAGGGATGCAGGAGCGGGTGCTGCTGCACGACCGGAGCCTGCGGGCCAGCGGTTCGCAGTTGCGCTCGCGCCTGTCCAAGGTGCGCGCTATCCTGCTGACGCACGGCCATCTAGACCATTGCTGGGGCGTGCTGCCACTGCTGCACACGATGGACATGGAGGATCGGCGCGAGCCGCTCATCATCATCGGTCCCTCGACCAACGCCGCGATCGAGTGGGCGAAGCGGAATCCGGGTCTGCCGCCGCCGGCCGACAGCGGCATCCTGCCCAGCGATCTTGCCATCCTGTTCGGCTGGTGGCGAGCGCACGGCGGCAAGGACGAATCGTTCCGCTACCCGGTCGAGTGGCGGCTGCTGGCATTCGATGACAACACTCCGATCGAGGTCGCCGCAGCAACGCTGGATTCCCTCATCTTGACGGCGATCCCGACCCTGCACGGCGTGCCGTCGTGCGCCTGGCAGGTCGCGACGAGGCCTCGTCCCGGCCAGTTCGACCGGCAGCGCGCAGATGAGATCGGCCTCGACTCGACGCGGCGGTCGACTCTAGCGGCCGGCAGCAATGTCGAGTTCGAGGGCGAGACCCTCGTCTCGGCCGAATTCCGAGGTCCCGTCCGGCCGGGCCGGTCGGTTCTCGTCTCCGGCGACACCGCGGCCGGCGTCTCCGGATTCGTCGGTGCGGCAGTGTCGCCGCCGGACGCGTTGGTGCACGAGGCGACCTTCCTGCAGGAGCAAGCCGCCAAGGCGCTCGCGTACGGTCACAGCACCGCCAGGGACGCGGCCGTGCACGCGGGCTCGCTGGGTGCTGCCTCGCTCTTCCTGACCCACTACAGCTCTCGTCTGGAGTCTACCGCGGGAAGCGTGGTAGAGGCGGCCGAGGTGTTCGCGGCGACCAGCGCCCTTGAGGATGGCGACATCATCTCGGTCGATGGGGACGGCGTCGTCGTCCACCGCCGGCGGCAGGGCGACGGTTGGACTGAGATCAGCGGATCGGCGTGAGCGGGCTGGACTGAGCACAGCGAGGGACGGTTGCTGACCAGGCGTCCTCGTACTCAACGATGGCAGGCGGAGTGGACGCTAGGATGAGCGGAATCGAGCCTCGACGATGCCCTCTGCGCAGTCGCACGCCGCGCGGGATGATTCAAGACTAATCGAACGGACCCGCTCTGCGATGACCTCGCTGCGCCCGGTGCTCATCGCGCTGCTGTTCATCGCATCGGCGGCGGCCGCCGCTGTCGGCCCTGCCGGTGCCGACACGACCGGTCGCGGCTTCACCTGCAACTCGCTCGAGTCCTCAGCCCTGCCGTTCGATGGCATGGTCTCGAATCAGACGTGCACCAACATCGATCTGGCCATCCTGCCTGCCGGCACGGTTCTGGAGATCCAACTGACGAGTGACCGTTCGATCGACCTGCTGGTCTTCTCGGAGGCCGGATTCGGCGGCTACAAGAACGATCAGAACTACCGCAACGATGCCTTCTGGGAGGCCGATGCGACCCTCGAATCGGTCAACGGCTCGGTCACCTATCGATGGACGACCCCGAAAGATCAGGGTGACACTCGATGGCAGGTCGTGCTCGACAACATGGCGCACGCACAGGATGGAGGTGAGGGTGCTCAGGGTGACGGTGATGCCAGTGTCCAGTTGACGGTCAACCAACCCGCGTCCCGGCCGTGGACGCTGGTCGATGCGATGGTCAGATCGGCTCCGGGCGAGAAGTCGGTGGTGATGGATGGAACCACCTTCGCCGAGGGAACGCAGGTCCTCATCGAGGTGTTCGGCATAGACGGCGACCCGGATGTCTTCATGATGAGTCAGTCGCAGAAGGACGCCTATCTCTCAGGCCAGAGCGCTGACTTCAGAATATCCGCCACAGACCTCCTCTCGGTGACCTCGTCGGCCAGTGCCACATGGTTGGTTCCCGCAGCTCACGCTGACCAGCCGTTGTATCTCGTCGTCGACAACGCCGCCGGTCCGGCCGGCGGCGGCTCAGGCCTGACGAACGGCCGGCTCGGCGTCGTGCTCAGCATCCTGCCTGTGCTCGATCCGACGATCAACTCCGCCGACAGCCTGACGAGCGTCGATGTCGGCGAGAGAGTGACACTCGATTCTGCGGCGACGCCGAACGCGTGGGATCAGATCGACGCCGCCAGCAGCACCTGGTCGAGCACCGGCGCGACCTGTGAGCAGCAGAACGGCACGACCATCGAGTTGTGCTGGGATTCGCCCGGCGTTCGCAACGTGACGCTTTCGATGATGACGACGGACAGCAGGAACGCGATCGAGACGGTGATCGTGACGGTGGCCGACCAGACTGCCCCAACCGCAGTCATCCTCGTCAGTGGCGTCGTCAAACGCGGCTTCGGCGAGAGTTTCACGCTGACGGCGCAGTCGTCCGACAACTGGTTGGTCGCAGCCGAGGAGTGGTGGGTCGATGGCGCGTTGGTGAACCGTCAGAACAGCAGCGGCACCGCCTTCACCCACCAGTTCGACGACCTGACGGATGCCGGCAACCACAGCGTCATGCTGCGGGTCATCGATGCCGCCGGCCTGGTCTCCGAGACCTATGCGAGCATCCGCATATCCGATACCACGCCACCACTGGTCGGCGCGATTCAAGCGCCGACGCACGCGATGGTCGGCGAGACGATCTCCTTCGAGTTGAACGCCAGCGATGCGGAATCGCCGACGCTGGTCTGGAACTGGGATTTCGACCGGGAGGTCGATGCCGATGGTGACGGGGTCGCCGACGGCGATGTCGAGGCGACCGGAAAGATGGTGGTGACATCGTTCCAATCGGATGGTCCGCACTGGGTCGTCTGCCGGGTCCGCAACGGGGCGAATCTGGTCGCCGAATCGGAGTTCCTCGTCACCATTCTGGTTGACCCGGCGGCCGAGCAAGCGTCGAATCAGTTGCCGATCGGTCGGATAGTCATTGGCATCGTCTTCCTCGCCGTTCTGGTCGGCGCGGTCGCGTTCTGGCGCAACACCCAGAGGCGGGCGGCGGAGTTTCTGGCGGCCGAGCACGAGGCCACCGCCGCGGCCGCCGCCGCGGCGCACCAGACGGCACCGACCGCGAACGAGCAGATGCAGATGTTCGCGCCGGGTGCCGGTGCTCAATCGTACGAGTCGCTGGCCGGCATGCCGGACAGCGAGTACGGTCGCGGCCGGATCGAGCCGGCCGCAGACATCGCTCAGCACGGTGACGACGATGTGCTAGGAGCGATCGCCGCCCTGCGCGGCACCGACCCGAGCGACGGGACGGATCAGTTCAGCGATCCGATCACCCGCGGCCTGCTCGACGATGAGCCGGATGTCGCAACTCAGTCGACTACGGCGGGCCGTCAAGCCGAGCCAGTGGTGCAGCACGCGTCGGCGGCAGCGACCGCTACGAGCGCTGCGACCGGCCCGGGTATCGGGCTGGCCGAGCAGCCGAGCAGCCGTTCCGCTGGCATCACGCTGCCGACTTCGAGGATGACTGGTGAAGCGTCGCCGCAACCAACCTCAGCGGAGGCTCAGGCGGACGTTCCCACTACATCTCCCACCAGCACACCGACCACCGCTTCCGGGAGTGACATCGACCCATATGTGCAGCAGTTGATCGATCAGGGATACGCGCCGGAGGTCGCGGCGGAGTTCGCAGCCAAGGTGCGGGAGCGGGTCGCCGAGAGCGGCCAGCAGGTCGAGCCGATCGATTCGGCGACCTCCCCGCCTGCGGCGGCGGCGCCAGCAGCGGCGCCGCTCGATGTGCAGAGCACCTGCGCTGCCTGCGGTTCGGCCTTCGAGGTCACTCTGCCGGCCGGTGTCGACTCGGCCCGAGCCGCCTGCCCGGACTGCGCAGAGATCCAGACCATCAGCCGACCCGTCTGAGAATCCGTCCGAGAAAACCGGCCTCGCCGTCCCGGACTGTCAGACGCTGGTCGGCCGAGAGGCGGCTGCTGGCGCTCCTATGGTAGCGAGTGCGCACGGCTGGAACCAATCGTTCTGTGACGATGTGCCGCGGGCCGGCTGATCGGTGATGTGAAGCGAGTCGAGCGCGATGCGCGCGGGGAACACTCCTTTAGAGAGCCCGGCGCGAGTAGATGTCGATGGACAGCAGCGCTGTTCGACTCATCCGCCCGCCCTTGCAGGCGGGCAGCACCGCGCCCGTCTGGCTGGTCCTCGTGCTGCTGCTGTCGATGGCCGCGCCCATGCCGCAGGCAAGCGGTGCCGTCGGCATCGATTCCGAGGACTTCGGTGTCATCGAGCAGTTGCATGACATGCTGGCCGAACGAGCGTTACTGCTGGCCGACGACGGCGAGTCGGCACTCGCCGACCAGACCATCGCAGGGGTCCGGAGCGCGGTCCGACCGAGCGGTCCTGCCGACCCGCTCGCCAGCCTCGACGACGCTCTGAACGGAGCGTCGTTCGTCGACACCGCGCCGGTCCTTCCGGAGCATCCTCCGGCCTACCAGATGCTGATGGACCCGGACGGATTGGCGCCTGGCGGTGTCGACAACGTCTGGCAGACGATGCTGAACATCTCCGATTACGTAGTCTGGTCGCGATACATCGACCGGCAGGGTAACATCATCGACAATTTCACCGTAGTGACCTTCTCGGCTAGTCTGTTCTCCCTGTTCAGCGCGTCACCGCTGCTGCACGAAATCGATGTGAATGATGACGGTGAGACGGACATTCAGACCGGCCTCAGCGTTTCGTGGGACGTACAGGATGGCTGGGGCATAGCGGGGTCGC
Source organism: Candidatus Thalassarchaeaceae archaeon (assembly GCA_963582725.1). Lineage (GTDB taxonomy): Archaea > Thermoplasmatota > Poseidoniia > Poseidoniales > Thalassarchaeaceae > CAUZSY01. Next base: position 3,007 of record CAUZSY010000051.1, on the reverse strand, counting down.
CACCGACCGAGTTGTGGGTGGAACCGACCATCGAGTTCGCGGTCGAGGTGGTGCCAGAGAAACGGGGCGACAGGATGTGGGACGACATGAAGTATCTGCGGGTATCGCTGATCAAGCAGTTCGCCTATTCAGCCAATCCCTTCGAGGATGGCGAATCCTATGTCTGGGTCATCGACACACGATTCACCAACCAGCCGGATGAGTTCAGTCTGGAGGTCGGGTTGGAGCGATTCTGGTTCGACATCACGGAGGCAGGCACCGATCTGATCACCACTCTGACCTTCGGCATCATCTTCGGCAACCCGGACGAGACAGGTATCCGCATAGCCGCCATCTCGGCCCCGTACGCGATCCACATCGTCAATGGCGGCGGCGGCCGGAACTGCCGTTCCGACTACTCACCGGTCTTCGACAAGGACGAGAATCCGGTAGAGCACGGTTGCGGCGTGACCGCGGGTTTCGGCTACATCCATCTGGCACCTCCGGTGAACGAAGTACGAGATGTCTGGGAGTTGGCTTACATCGAACTCTCGGTCCATCCGCACGATAACCTGGTCGTGCTGCCACAGCAGGTCGATCTCATCATCCGCACCGACTCGGTGCTCTCGTCGACCATCTCGATGGCCGGCGAGGGTGGCTTGACCACCGTCGAGTACCACGCCGACGAAGAGGCCGACGTGCACATCCATTTCTTCGAGGACAGATCGAAGGATCCACCATCCGACCCCAGCCAGCCATACGGCAACATCTCCGAGTCAGCGGGTTGGTTGAGGGGCATGCCAGCCGGTTCGATGACGGAACAGGAGATCGAGCGCATCTTCAGAATGCTCGGCAGCGAATCCCAGCCCGAACTGCCTGGCCAGATCCCGAATCAACTCGGGCTCATCATCGGCATCAAGAACTTCAGTCGAGACACCTCGCCGAACGCCAATGACTCCTCTCTGCCGGTCAACCCCGCTCACCCCCCGAACTCCCTCATCCTAATCCGTTCCGTATCCAGGGTCGAGAGCATCGCCTACACGTCGTGGTTCCTCAGGCAGGGCGCGGTCGAGGACCACCGTCGAGTCGATGTCAGGCTGGAGAATCTGCCGACCGCGCTGGTGCTGTACGGTTCGTTCAACCTCGGTGGCGCCGGTGACGAGCAGACGAACGCGTCGCTGGATGATGCCCAGAATCTGGACTTCCTGTCGCGGATGCTCGATGTCACGATCCTGAATCTGGTCGATCTGTTCATCGATGTCGGTCAGGTCCTGAACAGCGTCCCTGAATCGGTCGGCGCAGCCCTGACCGGTGGCGGTGGTGGCGGCGGCGAAGGCGGTGGCGGTCTGGCCGCCATCGAGTTCCATCTGGAGCTTAGCGATGACTGGCGACTCAGTCGACAGCCACTGTCGATGGGCACTATCGCGATCCAACTGGGTTCCAGTCCGCATCCCATCCTGTCCGGTGATCATCTGCTGCTGGCCGACGACCGGGATCTGGATCTCGTGCAGGGCCGTCGGCAGGCGATGGGTCCGTTGATACCGGTCGGTTTCAGCGTTCGGCTGTCCAACATATCAGGGGCGGACCTGAGAAACGATCCGGTCACCGATGTGCAGCACATCGGGTTGCGACTGGGCGTGTCACAGCCGCTGCGGATAGGTTTCATCGAACACGACGCGGGCACCCTCGACAATGCCAGTTTCCACATGCTCGAATCGAGCCCGCCGCCGGCCTCGTTGGCGCTGATGATCCAGGGCGACTCGGTCGATTGGAACGCCAGCTCGCCGATCGATGAGTTGCTCTATATCGGATTCGATGGCGAACAGAGGCAAGCGATTCGACTGCGTCACCTGCCGCGCAACTTCTCGACCTCGTTCGGCGACCAGTTGCAGTGGATGGCCAGTGAGCCAATTCACAGCCTGGAGATGCAGGTGACGAACTCCGCGACACCCCTGACGATGGACGGTGACCACTTCCTGTACGACTACGACCCGGCCAGCAACACCTCGTCGCTGTCGGCCCGCTTGACCAACATCTCGCGAGCCGTCTGGACGCCACCGGCCGACGAGATAGCGCCGGGTGAAGCGGGTCGTGCCAGCGCCGAGTTGCAGATCGATGGCAATGAGTCGTTCCGGGTCGCTGTAGAGCATCCCGCCAGCCATGACGAGCCGACCCGTGGCTTCGCTGTGCACGCGATGATCGACCCTCTGCCGGCGCGAATGACGTTCGATGTGCCAACCGCTTCTGACGGCACCGGACCGAGCATCGAAGTGCCAGATTTCAACACCACCACAGGACTGAGAGGAATCGCTCGCTTCGTCGACGGCTTCACGATGCTCGGCAGCAGCGTCAATCATGTTCTCTCCGACATGACCGAGACTATCACCGGTCGTAGTGGTGAGCCATCTTCTATGGGTTTCTCCTACGGACTGAACATGGATGCTGACCGCGGCTTCAATCTGACCGTCGAAGCGGTGCAGGGACGACTGCCGCTGGAGCCACCGGAATGGCATCACGGCATCGGAATCACGGCTGACGAGGTCGGCAATGAGACCGGCTTCCACATGCGCGCATGGCTGCCGGGAATGCCACCCGAACTGGATGCGTCGATCACCTACACCAACCAGTCAGCCCGGGAGCAGTGGGATATCCGTATGGATATGCAGGGCTGGCTGCCGGCGAGACCCGAATTCGTCGTCGAGGTGAACGGTCTGGAGGGGCAGGACCTGTCGCTGACCCTGATCGGTCTCACGCCGGATGTGCCGACCACGATGTCCGTCGACATGACTCTGACCAACGAGGTGGTGGGGCCGATAACAGATGTCACCATATCGACCCACTACGAGATGAGCACCCGCCTCGATGCGATCCACGCCTCCTTGCTCGATCGCCGTCTAGGCTCGCGCACCGAACTGTTCGTCAAGGACATTCCAAGGCAGCTCGACCTGCAGGCGATGACCGGTTCGCAGATATCGGTCGCCCTCTCGGTGCCCGAGGCGGAACGGCAGGATGGTCGGGCGGTAGAGTC
>CAUZSY010000050.1:0-9267 GCA_963582725.1 Candidatus Thalassarchaeaceae archaeon | reverse complement strand
GTACCTTCGTGAGTGCTCCTCCATCAAAGGACTATCGAGGGCGGGCGCGGGGCGGGCAGGCCGCGCACTCGCGCGCGCGAGTGATCTGAATCCGACTGGCATTGTCAGTCCGCACGATAGGCGGCTGGAGCCAAATCTGGACCCGCACACAGCTTCTGCGATGCGCTGGCGGAGCCTGTGAACGGTCAAACCGGCCGACTGGAGCCGGAATGACATGTCATAGGCGCAGTTCCAGCCTGATTCACCTGAATGCTGTGTACATGGTTCGGGGTGTGTGGGGGTCGTTCGGGCGGCGGCGGAAGAGAGCGGGGGCAGTACAGGGAGGGTCGGATCCTGCGAGAGGTGGATCGTCTTCCATGCCGAGCGCTCGGCACGGTCTGAGCAATGGTTAAGTTAGCAGCCCCGATGTTATCGCGTTCGGTGGTGTCTTGGGCGGCGATGACGAAGACAATGCACGAGTCGTCGTCCGAATCGGCTCGACCGAGATCGACATCACCGGTTCGCAATCGGAAGTGTCGGCCGAACTGCTGGAACTCGAACAGGACGAGGCGTGGAGCGGAGCGCTGCTCAGGCTGCGGACGGTGCGTGACGCCGCCATCGCCGCAGCGGTGGCCGCGGCTGAGGAGCAGGGTCTGCCCGAGCGCGGCTCGGCGTTCCGCGCCCTGCTAGACAACTGTCGCCTGACCCGTAAGCCCGACCTCATCCTGGCAGCCATCCACTACATGCGAGAAGTGGAATCGGTCGCGGATTCCCCTCCCCGAGCTGTCAAACGCCTGTTTATCGACGCCGGTTTCACCGAAGGGGAGATCGCGAACTGGAACATCTCGCTGTACATCAATCGGTTGCGCGAGCAGGGTCGTCTGACGATTCCGCAGGATCGACCCGAGAAGAATCGCTTCGCCGTGCTGACCGACGGCGGTCGAGCACTCCTAGACAGCCGTGCGTCCGAGTGAGGTGGCGTTGATGAATGCTGTCGAGGATGCCGACACCGCTGATGGGTCGGCTGACGACGAGGCACCTGATGACGGCGCTGGAGAGGCTGAGGAGAGCGGCCCGGAGCGGATGGATTGGTCGTTCATGTCGAAGGTGGGGCAGGATCTGCGTGGCGTCGACCTGGAAGGTGCCGATCTACGACGAACCATCTTCGATGGCGCCGACCTGGAAGGTGCGAATCTCAGCCGAGCGGATTGCCGGAACGCGTCCTTCGTGCGAGCCAATCTGATGAAAGCGGCACTGGACGGCGCCGACCTTCGAGGGGCTCACTTCGTCAAGGCGAAACTGAGCCTGTCGAATCTGCAGGGCGCCCGTCTCGACGGCGCCGACATGCGGGGCATTCGAGGCCGATACGCGACCTGGCGCCGCGCCAACTGGTGGGACGCGCGGCTCAGCGACGACCTCGAACGGGCGCTCGGCAAGAAGTGGCCGCGACCGCCGGAGCCGTGACTGCGCCGTTCGGGGCGAGCCGACGGTGTCGGACTGTGCTACCCTCTCGAGAGCGGCGGCGGAGACCGATGTCCGGCGTTACTCTTCCTCGCTGGCCGACACATCGCCGCTGACCGACTCCGCCTCGGACAGGTCGCGTGCCTTGCCGGTCACCCAGGTGGTGGCGGCAGCGGCGGTGGTAGCGGCGGGCGCGGCCGAGTGCTGTTCGAGCGAGGCGCGGCCGGCCGCCAGCATCATCGGCAATGCCGGGATCAGCATACAGAGCATGCCACAGAACATCGCCAGTCCCGAGGCTATCTGGAAACTGAGCGCGAGGAACTCGTTCGGCGCCTCGACCTTCGAGAGGATGAGGAAACCGACGAACCCGTCCAACAGCGCCAGACTGCCGCCGGCGCCGCCGACCAGCACGCCCATCTTCTGCTTCCGGATCAGCAGGATCCCACCCGCCAACAGCAGGAAGGTGACCGCCACCTCGATGACGCCGAGGGTCAGGAAGTAGTGCTGGGCCTCCAACTCCTCGAAGTACTCGGCCACCTGCTCGGCTGTCACCTGCTCTCCGGCGGTCGATATCTGGCTCGCAAACTCTTCGTAGTCGGAGGCGTCGGTGGATGCTCCGAGGAACAGGTTCGAGTAGGCAGAGTATGCGAACCATACGCTGCCGATGATCAGCAATATACCGATGACCAGAGGGATGTTGTCGTTCGGCTTGACCAGGATCACCGGCATCTGCAGGGTCGGCGAGTCGTCGAGTCCCATCCGCATCGCGCCTACGGCCACCTCACCGCCCGACTCGCCAGCCGCATCGTCTGGACCCGCCGTCGCCATGTCATCCCGCCAAGGTCTCTCGACCATCAATCCATCCCGCATCCTCGAAGCGCTTCGGCGATGTCGTCGGGAATGGCGCGGCGCTCGAAGGAGTCCATGTCGACGCAGACGGTGACCACCTTGGCGGTCCAGCGCTGCTCTCCCGACTCACCCTCGAACAGATAGCGCCAGACGGTCGAACTGGTACCTACCGACTCGACCCACAGCGTGCAGTGGATCGTTTCACCGTAGCGGAACGGCGCGTCGAAGGTCGCCTCATTGGAGACGACCGGGAAACCGAGGCGCCGCTGGCCGATGATGGCAGGATAATCGATGCCGGTGATGCTCTGCCAGGACTCCTCGAAGAAGCGGTGTGCGAGGTCCCAGTATTCGGGATAGTAGACCACTTCAGCCGGGTCCAGCATCGGAAAATCGACTCGTCGAGATGATCTGAAAGCCATTCACCACCCCTTCCGTTCACCTGCCTGCACGACACCGTCGCCCTTCGCCTTTTCCACCGATTCCGCTGTTCTCGGGTGAGGTGGGTCCGCGAGTGCGCTTGTTATCGATAAGAGCGGACCCACCGCGATTCGAACACGGGTTTCCAGCTCCGGAGGCTAGAGTGATATCCAGGCTACACTATGGGTCCAGTAACTCGGCGAGCGACCAACCCGCTATCAATCGCTCGCCCTCCTTCTGCCGCGTCGACTGCCGCTGCAGCGCGACTGGGACAGAGAGAGCGGACCCACCGCGATTCGAACACGGGTTTGAGGCTCCGCAAGCCCCAGTGATATCCAGGCTACACCATGGGTCCAGCGAGCGCCTCGACCGGACAGCCCGTATTAACCGCAGCGGTGGCGGAGGAGGAAGTCACCGGTCGGGCAGGAGCCCATCCATCTGTGGTGGAGAGAGATGGATCCTGTCACTCGGCCAGCGAGTATACCCGCTTGCCGGACGAGGTATCCATCGCCCAGGTGACCGCGTCGCAATGTCGGGGAATGAAGAATCCGACCTTTCGCGGCGTCAATCCGTGGTTCTTCATCCTCAGTTCGATCGACAGGAAAGCGACGATCTGATTGGCCGTGCAGCCAGGATTGTCCCGCACGTACCTCGTTATCTCATCTTCCAATCGCCTGCGCCTAGCCCTCTTCTGACTGCCCATGGAGTGAACATGTGGCCTCGGCATATGAAGGACCGATGGGACTGCCCCGGGGCCCCATCCGGACCGGTTCGAGTGCCCTTCAGCGACCTTTATATCCAATCCGAAAACGCTGCATACCTAGCCGATGGCTGTTCCACCGCGAACCGCCTGATCACAGAATGGTCAGCGGCAGCAGCGTCTTCCAGCGGGACTGTGCCAGTTTCTTCGCCTTCGGTCCGATGCGTGTGTTCTGGGTCTTGTGGACCAGTACTTCGTGCATGCCGCGGACTCCGAACTTGACTCGCAGTTCGACCGAGCGGTCACGTTCGGCCGCCATCAGTGCACCATCGTCGAGGTCGATGGTGGTGCTCGGCTCGTCCTCGTCGGCGTTGCGCAGGCCGAGAGTCGAGCCCTTCAGAGAGGCTCGCGGCCGGAAGTCGTGCTCGTCGGCGTCCTGCATCCAGACTTCGACGTCGACGACGACTCGATCACGGGCCGTAACCTTGGTGATACGCATCGACTCGACCATCGTCTCTCGGCACCGGTTCGTGGTTCTAAGGCATTCCTTCGCCGATGCCGTCGCGAAGAGTGTGTCCGGCCGGTCAGCGAGCGGAATGGTCCGGTCTTCTCCTGCGGCCATTCCCGACCACCTCTGCTGAGCGACGACTGAGCGCCGCTGAAGGTCATCATCGGCGTCTCAGATGAGCAGAGCGACCTCGTGGATCGACGGCACCAGCATGATGAATTCGATCTCCAACTCCCAATCGTTGCCCTCGTCCGGGTCGAGGCCGTTTATCGGAATGTCCGGGTCGGCCTGGTCGGCTTCGATGGTCCATATCCAGAGGCCTTGGCCGAAGCGAGAGCCCGTCTCCTGCAACAGTCGCTGCAGCAGCTCGTCCGCTGAATCCGCTTCGTAAGTCGTGGAACTGGTAGGATATGGGTTCAACTCGTCACGCTGGACGTTCGCGGAGGCGTTTCGGGTGATGTTCTCCTGACCGGTGTGAGCCTCCTCGTGCCAGTTCGAATCGACGACGTCGAGGTACAGCGTGAAATTGTCCTGCGGCCATTCGGTCGGACTGAGATCGAACGCCAGAGTGAGGGTCGCGTTGACCGCGTACAACCGAGCCGCGTCACCCGGCGTGTGCTGCTTCGCCACGCTCTGGTCCTGCTCCAAATAGCCGTTCCACTTCATCTTCACGACCATCTGCTCCCACGTGACGTTGAACGTCCTGCTCAGCACCCGCAGATTCCACACATGCGTCGCTGACGCGCCGAGGTCGTCGGTGATCCTGACAGAGCCGGTCAGATTGCCGGACCTGACGGCGAGCAGCGAGATGACCTCGCTGGTCTCATCGACATCGTTGGTCGGGTCGCCATCGAGATCGCTGTCCTCGGTCCAGTCGACATCCCATTCGTAGGTGATCAGGCCGCCTTCGGGGTCGTATGAGCTGGAGGCGTCGATCTCGACGAGGTCGCCTGTCTTGACGGTGGTCGGCATCGAGACCGAGACAAATGGGAATTCGTTCACATGGATGGTTATCGATGCCTCGTCGGTGCCGCCCTGATCGTTGACGACGGTCAGCCTGACCTCGAAGCGTCCCGGTTCGCCGAAGACGTGGCTGACATAGCCCTGCGTCGTGTTGCGGCTGCTGCCGTCGCCGAAGTCCCAGCGATACGTCGTGATCAGGGTGGGATTGGGGGTGGCCGAGCCGCGAGCGTCGAAGTTGACCGCTTCACCGACGTCTATCCTGTCGAGATCGACCTCTAGATCGGCCGATGGCGAAGGCGGGCCGACGACGCCGGCGCAACCCGACAGCAGCAGGGCCGCGAGCAGGCAGAAACACGCCGTCCGCCGCTGCCGCGAGGGGGCTGAGCGCAATCCCATCACGCGCATTCCCGTGATTCACCATTCATAGCCATGACGGAGTGGTGGGAGTTCTGACGGCCTTTCTCTGAACGCCGACGGTGCTGCCGAGGGTACCGCCAAGGCAGTCTTCGATGATGCCCGGGCTGGTCTGCGCGCGGCCGGCGTCGGAGCGTCGCCATCAATAATGGTGACCTGCCGGAACGGAGCGTGTCGCCCGACCCCTTCGCCGGCCATCGGACGATTGCACTCGACATCGAGACGACCGGTCTGAGCAAGCGGTCGGATCGGATCGTCGAGTTCGCGCTGATCGGCAGTGAAGCCGACGGCGAACAGATCATGATAGAGCGATTCGTCGATCCCGGACGACCGATTCCCCGCGAGGCCGTCCGGGTGCACGGCATCTCGGACGAGGAGGTCAGCGGGGCCGGCTCGTTCGCGGAGCACGCCGAGGAGATCGCCGGCATCACCGATGGAGCGGTGCTGGTCGGCCACAACATCGTCAACTTCGACTGGCCGTTCCTGCGCCACGAGTTCGCGCGGGCCGGCCTGCCGCCGCCGGCGCCGAGGGCCATCATCGACACGCTGCAACTGGCTCGCCGACTCAAGGTGCCGGGCAGGCACACGCTTGGCGCCTTGGCCGACGGCCACGGCATCGACCTCGAGAATGCGCATCGTGCCGCTGCTGATGCGGGTGCCTGCCTGCTGCTGCTCTACATCTGGTCGAAGCAGCGGCCGCGGGAGTTCGGCGGTTCGCTGGACGACCTTGAATCCTGGATCAGGAATCCGAACAGACGAGACAGCGAACTCGGACCCGGCCTGATCGACCTCGAGCCGCTGCCACGGACCGCCGGCCGCATCCGGCTCTCCGACGATGAGTTCGTGCTCGACTTCGGCAAACACCGGACACGCACGCTGCGCGAGGTCCAGCTGTCCGACCCGAGTTACATCGGCTGGCTGCTGTCGAGGAACGGTCCGTTCACTGATCCGGTGAATGAGATCCTGAGAGAGCATCTCGATTGACGCTCAATCCTCGGCCAGAATGATGTCGCGGACCAGTAGCGGCACCATGCCGACGAACGACATCAGCACGCCGAACACCCCGAGCAGCATCAGCAGCGTGGCATGGATGTTCTGGCCGGTCTGCACGACTGTCACATCGAAGGTCGCTAGAGACACTCCATGGATGTACAGACCGAGTGTCAGAAGCAGCGTGGAGAGGGCGGCTGGTGCGGCGAGGCCGATGGTCGGAACGAGGGAGAAGCGGGCCGATATACCGAGTGTCGGCGCCTCGCGACTCAATCTGCCGAGCCCTGTCACCGCTCTGCCGACGGCGTGGGCGAGCCCGAAGGAGAGACCGTTGATCATGATGATGATGGTCAGAGTCGCCATCCCCCAGATGGTCAGGATGGACGTTCCATCGGTGGGCTGGGCGCTCAGCAGTCCGGTGTACAGGATGGTGCCGAAACCGATCACCATGGCCGGCGCAGCCAGCGCCACAGCGGTGGTGCCGTGGATGAATGCTGTCCACCTGCCGAGCACCACTGCCGCTCCCAGTCGAGCGTCCCTGCCGACCTGCCCCTTCCGCTCATCGATCTCATCTGAGAACTGGTCGAAGTAGGACTTCCATTCGCCGCTTCCGGAGTCCTGTTTCTTGACCCGCGCCTCCCCCGGGCGCAGGACTCGAGCCAGACTGCCCCCTGAGATCTCCGGACGACGCACGGTCTCTTCGTCGGCGGTCTGCTCAGCCGAGTCGGTGTAGTCCTGCCACTCGGTCTCCTCGTCCGGGACACCTTCTTCTGACCATGAGTCGAGCATCTCGTCGACGTGCTCTTCGGAGCGGCGGGTCCGCCGGCTCCGAGGTGCTCCGTCTCGGTCCCTGCGCGGTGGGCCGCGCCCGGCTCTGGGTGGGCCGCGCGATGTCATCGGACGCAACGACACGCGGGCGGGTTCAAGAATGCGACCCGGATGCTGCAGGTTCTCACCATGTTTGACCACAACGCGTCAGATGACGATGCTCAGCGGTCTGACGAGACCAGTGGGTGCTGCTGGTTCAGGTGGTAGATGGGCGTCTCGATACCCTCACCGGGTCCCAGACGAGGATCTCCGACCAGTCACCCATCCGCCAGGTACGGTCCTGGACCCGGGCCGAGCCGAGGAACAGCGGACCGCGACGGCCGGCCTGCCAGTGCTCGACCATCTGGTCGCGCGCCTGACCGGCCAGGATCAACCCGAACTTGTCGCCGGTCGGGACCAGCCCGCCGATCTCATCCTTCGGTGCCATCCGCTCGACCAGCGCCGCGCCGGACTCGACATCGAGCCGGTGTACGATGACCACCTCGTCGCGGAACACCGAGTCGAATCGTATCTCACCACGAGCCAGGGCTGGCAGCCAGGCCGGGCACCACGCCTTCCACTCGCAGAAGCCACAACCCTCCTGATTCGGCGATGCTGGCAGCGGCTCCTCGGTGATGTGCATGCCTTCCCAGGCGCGGAACGCGTCCCCCAGCACCGACGGCCCCTCGGCCGCGAACACCTGGCTGCCGGCCGAATACCAGCCTTCGGCGCGGACTGGTGGATGGTCTGGATTGTTCTCGATCAGCAGGTCGCGGTAGAATCTCAACTGTCTGCTGACGGTCTCCCTGAGGCCGCCGACCGGTGGCTTACCGGTCTTCAGGTCGGCGACTATCCAGCCGACCACCTGGCCGTTCTCGTCGAGGTCCTTGACCAACAGGTCGAGTCGTCCCATCAGGCGGCCGCACGAGGAGCGCAGAGTCCCCTCGGCCGCCAGCACCGAATCCTGAACGCGTAGCCAGTGTCCAATGGACATCTCGGAGAAGCCGATCCGTCCTATCTTCGAGGCGGCGATCAGGATGTTCAGGGAACCGATCAGCAGGTCGTGAGCCCGTGATATCTCCTCCTCCTTGAATCTCGGATGCCTCGGCGTCGACAGGAAGGTTTCCCTCTCGATCGCCCAATGGCGGTCGAGGATCGCCTTCGAGGTCGGTGGGAACCAGCCGACCTCTTCGGTGTCTCGGCCTGTCAGGTCGAGATTGCAGAGATCCTCGACGGTGTTGTGGACCGCCGTTCCGATGGTCGCCGCCATGCCGGCCTTTCTCGGCAGGCGCATCCGAGAGAGCCAGTACTTGCGCGGGCAGGATTCGTAGTTGTTCCACGAGGAGGGGGACAATTGGTGTGATGCGCTCAACCGTTCACCTCGCCAGTCCGTCGACGGCCCCTGCGACGGTCCAGCCCAATCATTAACAGCATCGACGGCGGCTGGTGGGGTGATGACTCCCGCACCGGTGGTTCGCATCAGGTCCGATGCAGACATCGATGGTGCTCTCATCGTCTGCTGCTTCCCGACGGTCGGCTTCGTCTCCTCCATAGTCGCCCACTATCTGGTCGAGCGGCTCGAACTCTCGTTCGCCGGTGGCGTCCGACACGCCGACCTGCCGCCGGTCAGTCTGGTTCAGGACGGATCGCCGATGCCACCGATCAGATTCTACACCGGCGAGCCGCTGTGCAACATCGACGATTGTGACAAGGTGGTGCTGATCGCCAGCGAGATCAAGGTGCCATCAAGGCTCGTCCTGCCAATGTCCGAGGCGCTGCTCGAGTGGTCGAAGGCGATGCATCTAGGTGGTGGCTTGATCATCGACGCCTTCAGCCGGTCCGGTGATCAGCCGCACCAGATCCTCGAGGGTGAAAAGGACGATGCGTCGCTGCTCGGCATCGGCGCGACCGAGGAGATGCGAGAACGTCTAGTGACGATGGGCGTGCCGCTGCTGAAGCACGGCGTGATCAGCGGCATGACCGGTGTCCTGATGGGAGAATGCCGTCGCCGCGGCTTGAATTCGATGGCCATCATGGCGGAAGCGAACGGGCCGGCCGAGAGCGGCTTCCCGGATGCTCGGGCGGCCGCGCGGATCATCGAGAAACTGGACCTGCTGCTGCCGGCGGTGCATCTGGAGACCGAGCCGCTGATCGCTGAAGCGGAGCGCATCGAGGACCA
>CAUZSY010000049.1:0-9307 GCA_963582725.1 Candidatus Thalassarchaeaceae archaeon | reverse complement strand
TGCCGATCGCTGCGCGCAGCGTGTTGTAGTCGGCGACGCCGTGGTCACGACTGCGCTGGATGTCGATCGCGCACAGGTCCATGCCGCCGGCGCCGGGGATGCCGAACAGCGCGTTCCGGTTGTCGTCGAGGATGTAGACGTCGTTAGCCTCCTGAGTCGAGAAGGCGAGTCCGCGCATGATAGGGCCGATTCCGCCGCCGTCGGTGACCACGGTGGTCTTCCAGAAGGCGTCGCGCATGATGACGTGACCCTGTGGTATCACGGTACGATTCTCAGCCAGACGCATTACCATCGGACCGATCTGGCTGTGGCCCATCCGGAACGAGACGGTGGCGAACGAGTTGGTCACCGACGGGTCGATCGACTCGTTGTAGCCGGTGTATTCAGGCATCTGGATGCCGAGCGACGGCAGGAACTCCTCGTAGGTGACCACGGCGATCAGCGCCGCGTTGATCTTGCGAGCCCGCTGGTAGATCGACTCGTCGTCCCAGGTCGGATTGCGCTCACGGATCTCCTCGGCCAGTCGGTTGTGCTCGCGGACGAACAGCACGTGAATCGACATCAGCGCGGCGTGCTCGTTGGCTCTCGCGTCACCGGCCACATAGCGGACATCCGGGCTGAAGCCGACGAAACTCATGCCCGGCGCCGAATCGTCACCCTCCGCCGGAATCGGCAGCAGGTCGCCGTACGGGTCCTGACTGACCTTCAGCAGACCGCCCTGATGGGTCCGAAGCCACGAAGCGGTAGCATCGGTCGTGCCGTAGACCACCGAACCATCGATCCAACCGGTGACCGAGTTGGGGTGCTGCCTCGGGTTTGCGGAACTGTCTCCGGTCGACGTGTTGTACAGCGAACGAACGAATGGGATCATCACATCGCCGCCGCCAGCCGCGCCGAAGTGCGGGTCATTCGCATCGACCGGGATGGCGGCCGTCTCCGGCGTGCCGGCGACCCTGCCGTTCTGAGTCAAGGTGAAGTCGACCTCGTGCGTGATGAACTGCCCCCAGAGCCAGTTGTAGTCCGACAGCCCCATCTCATCCGGAATCGCTCCCTGCTCCTGCACGCAGACCGAGTTGCTGATGACGCGCGGCGACTCCGCGTCCTGGAACGCCATACCGCCCCCGCTGACGGCGATCGATGGCGCCTTGCGGCCGAGGTCGGAATTGCGCGAGTTCCAATCGGGATGGGCGAAGTTGACCCCGGTCCCATCCAACGGATAGAATGCGGTCGGCACCGGGTCGCCGCTGCCGGCGGCGGGCGGGTAACTCTCATTGTCGGTCTTATCGACCGGGCTGCCGACCGTCGCGCCGAGCGACGAGGCGAGCAGCAGCAGCACCAGCAGCGTGGTCGGGACGATCGAACGGCTGGCAGAAGCCACGGTCTTTTGGCAAGCGGGATTTGATATAACCCCTGTTGAACGACTCCCTCTCCTTCATCCTGAAGGTCGGCGCCGTTCATCTGATCGTGCTCAGCCGACTCAGGCGACCATCTGACGCTCCCCGAGCAACCACCTTCAGCCCGGCTCCATCCTCCCGATTCGAGAAATTGACCATCGGCGCCTCAGGCCGCACAGGACCATCTGGACATGGCTGACAGACGATTTGAGAGCCGGCGTTCTAGGGCCATCGTTCTAGGGTTGGACATCCCTCATTGCGGGCGTTGGGCACGCTGGCTCCACAGTCTCAAAGAGGGGTGATTCGACCCCGTTGAGGAAAACCCCTTTTCAAGGGTCATCCTTTCGGCCGGACGGTCGGGGTTCTCAGGGATGCCATTGAAACTGGGGCCTGCGGGCGTGCCGCTGTCGTGCAAAGGGCGCACGATCGTCGAAGGAATGGACGATATCACGACGCTCGGATTGGAGACGATGGAGATCCAGACTGTCCGCACAGTCCAGCCGCACCACTACAACGAGTACTGGCAGGCTGGCGTGCTGTCGCACAAGGCCGAGTTCGAGATGAACCTGCACGGCCCGTACTACGCCGAACTGCTCGGTGACCGGCGCGCCATGCAGCGCTCACTGACCAAGATGGAGGCGTCGATGCAGGCCGCCAAGGTCGTCAACGCTCGCCACATCACCTACCATGTCGGCCCGTACTCCGAGCGGGAACCCGGACCAGAGACCAATGCCCAGGTCGCCAACATCTTCGCCGGCGTCGTCGAACGCTGCCGTATGCTCTGGGGCAACGAGGAGGAGGAGGAGGACTACGCAGCCTTCCCCTGGGTCATCTCGGACGAGCCGTCCCTGATCGGTGTCGAGACCAGCGGCCGGCAGGACCTCTGGGGCACCCTCGATGAGGTGCTCGAGGTCTGCAACCACGTCGAAGGCACGGTTCCGGTCCTCAACATGGCTCACATCCACGCCCGCGGCCACGGCTGCATGCGAACCAGCGAAGACTTCGGTGAGCTGTTCGACAAGGTGCGCGAGGTGCTGGGAGGCAAGAAGTTCTACTGCCATTTCAGCGGCATCGAGCATCGGATGGGCAACGCTCTCCATTACACCCAGTTGAAGAAGTCCGACCTGAAGTTCGAACCGCTGGCCGAATTCCTCGCCGAGGATGGCGACTGGCTCGACATCACGGTCATCTCGGATTCGCCGCTGCTCGAACACGATGCGATGTACATGCTGCAGCATTACGAGAAGGCGAAGAACAAGTTGCTGGAGCGCAAGGCCCTCGAGGACCGCCGCATCAAACTGGCGATGGAAGCGGGCCTCGATCCGGAGGTACTGGCGGTCCGCGAGAAAGAGGAGAAGCGCAAGCGCCAGGCGCAGGAGAAGGCCGAGGCCGAGGCTAAGACGAAGGCCGGCAGCAAGGCATCCAAGGCCAAGCCGGAGGCGAAGGCCAAAGCCGGAGCGAAGTCCACCAGCAAGGCTGGAAAGGACGAGAAGTTCGACTTCGCCAAAGGGGAAGAAGATGAAGAGGACGTCTTCTGAGAAGGCAGAGAGTCCTCTGCTGGCCATAACCACTGATATGATTCAACAGGTCGATTCAAAGTCGATTGCCTTCCTGAAGCGGTCGTGCAAGGAGACGCTGCGCACGGACACTTCATCCCTTTGAGCATCGCCGAAGTTAAGCGACAACTGTTCGATTCGGACCTGCCTGAGGCAGCCGAATCGGCCGGACTGGCCCGGGTATGCGAGTTGATCGAGGCGTTGTATCATCACCGATTGCACGATCGTCTGAAGCGGCTGAAAGCCTCCTACGAGCGCCTCGACCCGAGTGCTTCTACGCTGGACATGAGTCAGGCCGAAGGATTCCTCTCGCTGTTCGAATCGCTGCTGGAGGATGGCAACTGGAAGGCCGTGGGAGACGCGGAACTGCAGGCGGCGTTGGAGGGCGAGGATGTCTTCCCGATCTCACTCGAAGTGCCATTCGAGGAGTTCGTACAGATGCGGCTCTTCAAACTCGGCCAGAGCCCCGTCACAGACACGCCGAAACAAGCCCTCATCCATCGTGTTCTTCGCCGACCCGCCGAAACCCGCATGGTCGATGTCTACGATCGAGTCGTCATGGCTATCCAATTCCAATCAAAGGAGTGGTTCGAAGAGAACGGAATTCCGAAGCGCTACCCCGGCGACAGAGCGAGGGGATTGCATCTGCGGCTCTTCGCGAGCATTCCGAAACTCGATCTCGAGGTCATCTTCCCTAACACCAAGCCGATGATGAAAGTGTCTGACAAGATCAAGATCATCGCTCCTCTGATCGGCGGGCTGGTCAGCCTCGGCATGAAATTCGGGCCGGTTCTGTTAGGTGCCGATCAGGCCGGTGACACCAGCCTCTCGCTGCTCGGCGGCATCCTGGCAGCGCTCGGCTCGTACATGCTGAAGTCGTACCTCAAGTTTCGCAAGACCAAGGAGGAGTACCTGATCGCGGTCTCGCAGGATCTGTTCTTCAAGGGGCAGGCCAACGATGAGGCGGTGATCATGTCGATCCTCGATCTGGCAGAATCCCAGGAGGTCAAGGAAGCGATTATCGCCTACACCTTCCTGCTGCGCGAGGCCGATGCTGGTCACGACCAGACGAGCCTCGATGCACAAATCGAGCAGTGGCTCGCCGAGCGGGACGCTAAGGTGGATTTCGAGGTCGATGACGCACTCGGAAAGTTACTCGAACTCGGACTCCTGACTCGAGGAAAGACGAATGACGACGGCCGTCTCGCTTGGGATGGCGAGGAATGGGTTGACGCTGAGAGAGGCGCCATCGGTTCGTCTGAAGCGATCGGTGCCGTTCCGGTCAAGGCGGCGCTCGTACAGCTCGACAGCATCTGGGACGACCTTTACGCGTTCGAGGAATGAAAGATCAGACCGACGGCACCGTTCTCGCCGATGGGTTCCGATGCGCCCGCCGGATGGTCTCTCAGGCAGGTGAATATTCATCATCAGGAGTCGGCCCGGCCGGTCCATGGCGAAGATGAAGCGAGGCTTCCAGACCGACCGTGGTCAGGACACGATGCGAGATATCGAGGTCGAGGTCGACTTCACCGACAACGCCCTCGCCAGCGTTCTCTACAAGCAGGGCGACACCGTCGTACTGGCCTGCGCCACCAAAGCCCCCAGCCTGCCGCGCTGGTTCCCCCGCGATGCCGACCGCGGCTGGGTGCACTCGGAATACAGTCTGCTCCCCGCCTCGACCGACTCTCGGTTCCGCCGTGAGAGAAGCGGTGCGAAGGGCCGCACCCAGGAGATCGAGAGGCTGGTCGCCCGGTCGCTCAGGGCCGCCATCGACCTCGAACAACTGGGTCCGCTGTCCCTGACCGTCGATTGCGACATCCTGAACGCCGACGGCGGCACGCGATGCGCTTCGATAACGGCGGCCTGCATCGCCCTGCGGCTCGCCGTCCGGCGGCTCATCGCCTCGGGAGACTGTCTGCCGCCGGCCCTTCGGCCGGCCGACCAGAGCGGCCGGCCGAGGCCATCCCCGCTGACCGGCGAAGCGGCCTCGGCGCATGAGGCGGCCGTGATGCCGAACGATGTCGCGGCGATCAGCGTCGGTCTTCTCGATGGGGCCACCTGGCTCGACCTCGACTATGAACTGGACAGCAACGCCGATGTCGACATGAACATCGTGATGACCGACGATGGCCGTCTGGTCGAGGTGCAGGGCACCGGCGAGGAGGCGACCTTCGCCCGCTCCGACATGGATGCTCTGCTCGACCTCGCCGAAGCCGGTTGTGCCGACCTGTTCACACTCCAGCGCAACACCCTGACCGGTCTGTCGTGACACCACATCAACACTTCACCGACTCGAGAACGGTCCGCAGAAACATCGGAAGCGCGCAGCGAAAGGGTTGAAGCGGCGCGGACGGTCGAAGGGGTGCGTTTGCGGCATTAACTCAGTTGGGAGAGTGCCAGACTGAAGATCTGGAAGTCGGTGGTTCGAGCCCGCCATGCCGCACTCACTTCTCATCCCCATCAACTCGCGGCATGCGCCACGGCTCCTCCGTGACGGTCTGACTATCGGCGAGTCACTCGCCGGGCCGGTAGGCGTCGCAGACCGTCGGGTCGGTCTCGATGCGCGGACCGCCGAGCAGGTCGACGCACTTCGGCACGGCGCGGAAGATCGCATCGAGGATCTGACGGATCGAAGATGGAGAGCCGGGAAGATTGAGGATCAGCGTCCGGCCGCGGCAGCCCGCGGTCTGACGCGACAGCACCGCGGTCGGCACATGCTGCAACGATATCGTCCGCATCTGCTCGCCGAAGCCAGGCAGCATTCTGTCCGAGACCGCTTCGGTCGCCTCAGGCGTCACGTCGCGCGGCGCGGGACCGGTGCCGCCGGTCGTTATGATGACGCTGCAGCCAACCTCGTCGGTCAGCCGGACGAGTGCCGCCTCGATCTCCGACTGCTCATCCGGCACGATCACTCTCGTCACCTGCCACGGAGTCGTCAGTGCCACCTCGAGAAAGCCCACAATCGCCGGCCCGCTGATGTCCTCGTACTCGCCGGAACTGGCGCGGTCAGACGCGGTCAGGATGCCGAAGTGGCATGACTCGGTCATGTCGTCTCGGTCGGTGAGGCATCGTTCACCTTCACGAATGCTTCGCGCGCTTCCTCTCGTCTGGTCCGGGCCGCCTCGCCGGTCGCCTCGCGCATCTGTGGGCCGATGCTCAGCGGCACGCTGAGCGGTTCACCGTCCCGTTGCACGGCACTCGCCAGATTGGTCAGACATAGCGCCTTGGCGTCGGCGAACTCGCCATCGTTGAGGACGCCGCGCGCGTGCAGCGTCGCCAGTTCGTTCAACTCGCCGCTCAGGCTGTGCGCCGACGGCGCACCCCATCTCGGGTTGTTCTTAATCATGCTGCGGAGGATCAACTGTGAGATGGTGGCGCAGAACGTTCCGACCATGCCGACGCCGATCATCAGCAGCAGCATCGCGATCATCCGGCCCATCAGCGTCGCCGGCGCGAAGTCGCCGTAGCCGGTGGTCGTCGTCGAGACGATGGCCCACCACATCGCATCCGGCAGTGTGTGGATGATGCCTTCTGCGCTGCAGGTCGGGTCCTGCAGACAGGCGGTGTAGTGTTCGCGCTCGAACAGATAGACCAGGAAGCCGCTGGTCACGACGAACGACCCTACGACGAACATGAGATGCTGCAGATGGCGAAATATCCCCACTTCCCCGTGCTCGCCCCACCCCCGCAGTTCCGAGATCACCTGCATGACGCGAGCCAGCCGGATGAACCGGAGCATCGCGAGGCCTGGCGACAGACCGCTGAGGAAAAGCGGCAGCGCGCCGGCGAACTCCCAGCCGTGGCGTATCCACCAGCGACGCTTATCGCCAGCGTTCGCATACGACCAAGCGTGTTCTGCCACGAACACCCCGATGATCGCGAGATCGATTATGCAGAGCAGACCCCAGAGCACCCGCGAGGTGTGGAAGAGGTCGCCTTCGAGGACGTAGACGACTATCAGGATCGATACGAGGTTGAGCACCGCCGTGACGATGCGATTCGCCCACCAAGGCGACTGATCAGCCGATACTACGGCACCCATCCTGACGAGCAACGCTGTTGCCGTCCAATTGAGTGTTGCCCCTGTTCAACCACTCGACAGGTCGCTTTCTCCACCGCCCCTCCAGACGCCACCCCAGAGGCGTCATTCCTAGAAAGGGGACTCGTCGAGTTCGACTCCTTCAGCGTCCGCTACCTCCGCCTCGACCACGACCCCTTCTTCAGCCCACCAGCGTTCGTCGTGCAGCGGGGTCCGATCGATCCGCTCCAGCATCTCCAAATCACTGACGACGACGATGTTGGCGATCGGGTCGCCCGGTCGTAGCAACGGCGTCATCGCGAGACCGACGACGACACCGTCGATGGGAGCCTTGACCTTCATGCTGCGCGGGTTCAGCGGGTCGGTGATGTGGCAGAGCGTGTCACCCTGCCTGACGACGTCGCCGGCTCGGACCAGCGAGTGCAGAAGCCCACCGTCGGGTGCTCTGGCCCATCGGGAGCGGCGGACGAGCAGACGCCAGCTCGGCTTCTGGATCGGTCGGTCGATCATCCCGAACTCCGCCATCACATTGAGAATTCCACGCACGCCGGAGCGGATCGGTGCGCTCTCGAAGCGGTGCGAAGTGCCGGCTTCCAGTAGAATCGTATCGATGCCGCTGCCGGCCGCGGTTCGGCGCAGAGACCCGATCGGACCTCTAGAATGCAGGACTATCGGAGTGCCGAAGGCGCGGGCCATCCGAAGCGCCGCCTCATCGTCGCAGTCGGCCCGTACATGCGGCACATTGGTCCTCGTCAACGGTGCTGCGTGCAGGTCGATGAGCATGTCCGCATGCTTGACGACGCCATCGAACAGAGCGTGTGCGAGTCGACGCGATTGATTGCCTGTGGCGCTGCCCGGGAACAGGCGGTTGAGGTCGCGGCCGTCGGGCGAACGCCGAGAGCCTAGGATCACTGCATCGTGATTGACGACGGGAATGATCAGCAGAGTCCCCTTCAGTGCAGCCGGATCGAAGTTGTCGTCCGGTGTCCCCGCGATGTGGTCGTCACCGTACAGCAGGTGCCTGAGAATGGTGACTCCATTCAATTCGTCACCGTGCACGGCGGCGGTCAGACAGAGAGTCGGACCGTCTTCCACACCGTGTAGCACATGCACTGCCAAGCAGCGATTCTCGCCGAGCGGACCGTGGCCCAGGTCTATCTCTATTCTCGCCCGCTCGCTCGGTTCGACCGAGACGCCTGCGAGGCGGAATGATTCCCGTGCCACGGACCCGCGACGGCCTTCGACATGATGACCTCTCCGCCATCGGAGTGCGCGATCCGGCGGGCCATCGTTCGGTCGATTCGGAGCCGATCATCGATGGCCGTGCGGTTCAGCCATCTGAAGGGGTTCGAAGCCGATTCTTCAAGAACCGTCGACAGCCGCTGATTGGAAGCCGGAGGTGATGGAGTGCTCAGTCTTCCCCAGCCGCACACCGAGCCGTCCCCCGGAACGCCCCTCGTGGGCAGCAGCTCGGAATCCGCGGCCTCGTGGACCGAGCTCACCTGATCCTTCCCGCAGCCTGAGGGAATGGAACCATGGACGACGACCTTGAACATCATGTGAAGATAGTGGCGGAGAAGTGTCCGGATGCGTCCGATGAGGACATCCGGGCCGAGTTCGTCCGATACGAGACCGAGTTCCTGATTCCGCCGGCGGATGCGGCCCGCTCGGTCACGAAGAAGTTCAGCGAGGGTGATGAGCCAGAGGCGCCAGGACCCACGCCGAGGGTGGAGAAGAAGGTCGAGCGCTTCGACGAACTTGCTGCTGATGACCGAAACGTGACCATCGAGGTCGAGGTGCTGACCTACAATCCACGTGTCCAGATGGTGCGCGGCGAGGAGCGACAGATCGCATTCGGCTGGATCGAGGACCGGCCGTGGGCCGACGGCGGAGAGAGGACACGCTGGGACTTCAAGGACTGGGGCGACAAGGCGTCGAAACTCACACCGGGCTCAGCGGTCAGACTCGAGGGCGTGTCGGTCAATGAGTGGAAGGGCAAGCGATCGATCAACATCAATCAAGGCAGCCGTGTCACGGTGCTGCGAGAAGGCGGCGCCGCGGTTGTCATGCCGAACGAACCGGTGGAGATCGCAGACGCGCACGAGTCACAGGGCATCATCACGGTCGTCGGTCGAGTGTTATCGGCCAAGCCAGACCAGATCCATCGCCGCGACGGCAGCGGTTCGATCGATATCGTGCGTGGTCGGCTGGCCGATTCGACCGGTTCGATGGGCTTCACCTGCTGGGGTCCTTTCGAGCACGAGCCGGGACAATTGGTTCGCATCGAGGGCGCCAGCATTCGGCGCTTCCGCGACACG
>CAUZSY010000048.1:0-9347 GCA_963582725.1 Candidatus Thalassarchaeaceae archaeon | reverse complement strand
GAGACTGGCTGAGAGCCGGCCGGTCGGTTGAGTATGTGGAGGCAGATGGACCAGAGAGGGACGACGATGGCATGGAGCGCCCATCATCAGCCACCGATGTAGGACATCTCGATTCGCGGCAGTGCGATCCCTACTCCCGACGCCTCGGTGGCTTCGCCTCGCGCTTCCGAGTAGCGATCCTCGCGGGCTCGCCATATCGATTCCATCCGCTCGCCGACCGCCTCGATGATCCCGACCGGCAGACGCCGCTCCTCGAGCGACGCTCCGATGGGCAGCGCATCGCTCGGCATCGGTGCGCCGTCGGGTCGGAGCAGCGGCCGCAGATCGACGCCCTGAGTGGCGAACAGGCAGGTGTAGAGATGACCGTCGGCAGCCAGCCGGGCGCGGCTGCAGTCGCCGCAGAACGGCTGGCTGATCGAGCCGATGAATCCGACCTCGCCGCCACCGTCGACGTGCCGCCATCGCTTCGCCACCTCGCCTCGATATGCCGGCTCCATCGCTTCGAGCCGGTGGCCTGCGGCGGCCAGGACAGCCCGCATCTCGGTCACCGTCACGACGTCATCGAGCCGCCAGCCGTTGCTGTTGCCGACATCCATGTACTCGATGAATCGCACCTGCACGCCGGTGCCGTGGAAACGGTCGACCAGCCGGACCATCTCCGACTCGTTCGAGCCGCGGCGGATGACGGCGTTCACCTTGACCGGCTCAAGGCCCGCTTCTAGGGCCGCGCCGATGCCGGCCAGCACGTCTTGGACGCGTTTCCCGGGAGTCTCGGTGATCGCCTCGAAGACGATTGGGTCGAGCGCGTCGAGGCTGACCGTGACCCGATCGAGGCCAGCCGCCGCCAACTCGGCCGCTCGCCGCTCCAGCAGCAATCCGTTCGTCGTCAGCGCGACCTCGACGCCGCGCGACGCGAGCATCGCCACCAGTCGATCGAGGTCGCGGCGCAGCAGCGGCTCGCCGCCGGTCAGCCGCACCTTGGCGAGCCCCTGCGGGACGAGCGCTGCGACCACCGCATCCATCTCTTCGTAGGTCAGGATGTCAGACCTCGGCAGGAAGGCGTGGTCGGGGCCGAAGATGGTCGAGGGCATGCAGTAGGAACAGCGCATCTGACAGCGGTCGGTGACAGATATCCGAAGGTCGCGGAGCGGCCTCTCCAGCCTGTCGAGGACCAGCTCTCCGTCAGCCGGAACGCCATTCTCTGCCACCATACCGACGCCTCCATCACACCAGTCAGCGCACTTCTCGCACCTGTTCCAGCCGGCCTAGAGCATCACCCCGTACTCAAGGATTCCCTGAACATCGCCACCCGCTCGACACAACTCATCTGTCGGAATCACTCCGGCATCCCACTTACCGCCGTCGCTCGCGAACGAGGTGCGCAGGTTGATAGACGCCGAGCGGCGGGCAGTTTTCATGATCGGGATAACCGCCAAGGCGGGGGAGATGCTCGACTCGTTCGCCACTGAGGCGAAGGACGCCGAGTTGATGCTGCGAATCGAGATCGTCGGTCGAGGCGAGAAGGGATTCCAGTACGACCTCAATCTGGTGACCTCGACCGACGCCACTGAAAGCGACATCAAGGTCGAGGTCGACGGCCGCTCGGTGCTCATCGCCGAGCGAAGCGCCCAGTACCTGAAAGGCGCGACGCTCGATTTCGTCGAGACGCTGATGGGCGGCGGCTTCAACTTCGAGAACCCGAATCCGCTCTGGGTCGACGACATCTCGAAGGAGGTCGCCGCGGTCATCGACGCCGAGGTCAATCCTATGGTCGCCAGTCACGGTGGCCATGTCGAACTGCTCGGCGTCGACGGTGACAAGGCGTACATCAAGTTCGGCGGTGGTTGCCAGGGCTGCGGCATGGTCGACGTGACGCTTCGTCAAGGCGTCGAGGTCGTCATCACCGACAAGGTTGAGGCGATCGCGACGGTCCTCGATTCGACCGACCACGCCGCCGGCACCAACCCGTTCTACTGACTCGCCTGTGCCCGAGCCCTGCTCTGGCTGAACCGCGCTCCCTCGATGCTGGAGGCGGTGTTCGCAGCGATCAGCAGCAGCCGACGGTGCGCATCGGCGCGGCGGTGAAACTGACCCGGTCGACGCCCTCGGTGCCGCTAAGTTCGCTGATGGCGTTCCGGATGGCGCTGGCGCTGGCCCGAAGTTGCATGGTGTCGACGCAGGTATGGCTCTCGGACAGACAGTTGTGGTGGTAGGAGTGGACCTCCAGAGAGGGCTGATGGCGCAGGTGCATCAATCGTCTTTCGGCATCGTGCTGGTAGTAGATGACCAGAGTGCCGTCGACCACCGTCTCGTCCGCCATCGTGTTCAACTCGCCGCGCTGCTTCGCTTCGGCGAAGTGCAGGCTGGCATCGCGCAGGAACATGCTCCTGTTGCGATAACCGGATTCTTCGATCATCGATTCGAGGCGCTCGGCGAATTCGTCGTCGGAGCTGAAGGATAGGATGCGGGTCACGGGTCGCTCACACGCTTCATATTAATAGCCTTTCTTAAATAGGTATTAACATACCGAGCGTCGTGGCTTCCCCACCCCTCCTACTCGCTGGTCTGACTCTGGCCTTCGCCCTCATCGGCGGCCTGCTGCCGATATTCAGCAGCATCAAGGAGGATGCCGAGCGGCTGCGGCGGATCACCGGCATCGCCGCTGGCATCATACTCGCCTCGGCGATGCTCGTCGTCATCCCCGAGGGGTTCGAACTGACGCGCGGCGCGTCGATGCAGCCGTTCTTGCTGGGCGGCGCCATCCTGGCCGGTTTCCTGCTGATGCTGGTGCTCGAGGGCTCGGGCATCGGTCACGCCATCCACGAGGAGCATCACGAGCACGACGAGGAGCACGGCCACGGCCACATCCACCACGGACCGGGCGGCTGGATGCTGGTGCTGGGACTCTCTCTGCACGCCGCGACCGACGGTCTGGCCATCGGTGCGGCGGCGGCGAGCGGTGGCGTCGCGGTCACCGCGGCGGTAGCCATCGCGGTGCTGATCCACAAGGCGCCGGCCGCCTTCAGCCTCGGTGTGTTCTCGCTGCACGAGCGGGCTGACAGGAACGCCTCGATCCGTGATGTCGTGATCTTCTCGCTGGCCACCCCGATCATGATCCTGCTGTCGTTCCAGGCCCTGACCGGTGTGCAGGACCATCTGATCGGTCTGGCGATGCTGTTCTCGGCTGGCATATTCCTGTATGTCGCGACGGTCGACACGCTGCCGGACATGCACAATCCGGAGACCGGCAGGAAGGCTCTCCAGAACGTCCTGATCGGTGCGGCCCTCCTGACGGCGATCATGCTCGGTGCGGATGCGGCCGGACTGATCGAGCACGGCCTCTGATCCCTCGGCCGTGCGACGGCTCCACCGATGTAGCGATTCGACATCCCGTGACCGGAACGAGCGGGGCGGCGGGAGACGAGGCCCTCACCCATCGGCCTCGCTTCAAGGGGGGTCGACGATGCCGAGATAATCCGAAAGGCGGTGTTCGAAATCGGCCGCGCTCATCGCCAGCAGCGCACCGGTGCCGAACGATTCGAGAGTGAAACTCGCGGCGATGGTCGCGGCGACCAGCGCCTCGCGCAATTCCTCCCTCGACAGCACGCCGCTGCTGTTCGCGAAATGAGCGGCGAGAGTGCCGGCGAAGGTGTCACCGCAACCGGTCGGGTCGATCACCCTCTCCACCGGATAGGCGGGCAGAGCGAAGTGACCTTCAGCATGGAAGGCGATGACGCCGTTCTCACCTCGCTTGACGATGAGGCAGGTGACTCCCGTGAGTTCCATGACCGCCTTGCCGGCCCTGACAAGATCATCGTCATCGGCCAACATCCTCACCTCACCGTCGTTGATGACCAGGATGTCGACTTCACGCATCACCTCGAGAAGCTCATCTGTGGCGATGTCTATCCAGAGATTCATCGTGTCCAGCATCGAGATGCGGCTCGGCTTCGCCTGTTCCAGAACCCTCGCCTGCAGCGCTGGGTGCAGGTTCGCGCAGAAGGTGATGGTCGGGTTCCTGGCGTGATCGGGGACTTTCGGCTGGAAGTGCTCGAAGACGTTCAGATGGGTCTCGTGGGTCTCCGCCTCCGCCATGTCGCCACTATACGAGCCGCGCCACCGGAAGGTGCTGCCCTCGGCCGTCTCAATGCCGCGGAGGTCCAGTCCCACATCGCCCAGTATCGCCCGGTCCTCATCGGTGAAATCGGTACCGACCACGCCGACCAGACCGACGCTCTCCAAGCCGAGTCGGTCGGCAGCGAGACGGCAGGCGATGCCACCATAGGTCGCTGAACCGCCCAGCGCCTCTTCGACCCTGCCCTCGGGGGACTCGACGCTGTCATAGGCGATGCTGCCGACTATCAGCACATCCATGGGGCTGGCTGAGTGAATCGTCTCTTTGGTGATTGTGCTTCGATACATCCGCCCCGTTCTCCCTACGGTCAACACCCGCGGCCTCCCTCCTCCGTGAGCCGCAGAGCACTCATGGAGGATCCTCGACTCTGATGTGTTCTGATGCGTGCAATGTTGATGATCACGAGCCAGCCCCACGAACCGTTAGACGTCCCCGGGAGCGCCTCGTCTCCGAGGGGCCACCAAATCCTTCCTCAGCCTCGTTGGAACGGGATGGAATCAGAGGATCATCGGGTCGTCATCGCCATCAGTGGTGGCGCCGAAGCCGTCGGAGGGGGCCGGCAGCATCGTCTGTGACTCTTCAAAGACGCGGCGCACGTTGTCCTCGATGCGTCGTGCGTCCTCCAGCAGCTCGTGCAGCGGGATCTCGATATCGATGATCTCGCTGACCGCCTCCAACGCCAGCGCCGCCGCACGGGCGTCGGGATAGGCCGGATTGGCGGCCGATATCAGCGCCACCGCGTCGAGGCCGCGACGGTCGGCCTCGGCCAGCAGATAGCCCGGGATGCCTGCGACGATGCCGGTCTCGATGGGTTCGATGCCGTGCTCGACCAAGGTCTCGCGCGCCGTCTCGCTGGCGGCGACTCCGAACAAGCGCCCTTCTTCGGCTTCACCGAGATCGGGACCGGCGACGCCATCGATGATCACCAGCCTGTCGAAGCCGCCCTCGGTGAACCAGCGCAGCACCGTCTCGCCGAAGGAGGGGTCGGTCTGCGGTGGGAATTTGATCTCGGCGATGAACACCCCGATGCCATCACCCTGGTAGACCCGCACCGGATGTTTCGGTCGGCTGTCCTGGATCAGCGCGATGGCCGGGAATCTATCATCTCTGACCGAGCCCATCTGAGGCAGTTGAAGCGCCCGCACGATGTGGCCGGCGGCTATCGAGCCGACCATGCCGGCGGTGGTGAAGCCGCATATCGCGGTGCCGCCCAGAGTCGATGGATCGGCACCCTCGTGCAGAACGAGCTCGTACCCCTTCGGTTCCGCCATCGGTCCGACCGCCGTTGTCGAGGTGTATTGAATCCGTCGCCCCGCGGGTCACTCACTCGTATTCGAGCCAGTCCTCGTCGTCGGGGCCGCGCCACCACCAGACGTCGTCCTCGTCCTTCCACCACTCGGTGCCGTCGTCGTCGATGGAGTAGCTAGGGTCGTCCGACAGGTCCGGCTCGCCCGACTCCCCGGCCGGCTCCCCGGCCGACTCCTCACCATGCTCTCCGTACTCGCCCTCGTAGTCCGACTCCGGGTGCTCGCCCTCGTACTGGTCCTCCGCACTGTACTCATCGACATACCCAACCTCATCGGCCCCGCCTACCTCACCGTTGCCGCGCGCCTTCTCCAGCACGGCGGACAGCGTCGTCGCCGGGCTGGCGCCGTCGAGCAGCCGCTTCGGCTTCTTCATCGATACGGAGCGCTTGATGTCGCCCGAAGCGGCGCCTGAGCCGCTGCCGCGCAGATCCTCGTCTTCGGCGAAGCCGCCGCCGTGCATCACCACCTCGTGCAGCGGCCGGCTCTGCGGGATGTCGCGTGTCTGCTGGATGGCCGACTTGATCTCGTCCGGATCGAAGTACTCCTCCTCCTCCTCGTCATCCTCCAGATCGGCCATCAGCATCCGCCGGCCGATGGTCAGGCCGAGAATCACCATCAACAGGCCGAGCGCGCCGACGATCGCGAAGGTCGTCGTGTTGGTGCCGCGAGTCCCCTCTGGCGGTGGTTTCTGAGTTTCGCTAGTTTCGCTGTCATCATCGACCAGCAGGTCGCTGAACAGGAACTGTATCTCGGTCGAGTTCGCCTCGTCGACGCGGTCGGTGGCGGAGAACGACACCTCGACGGTCAGCGTGCCGTTGCGGAGGGTGGCTCCAGGTTCTGGTGTCAGTACGACCGTGATGGAATCGTTGCTGTTGATGTTGAACGTGGTGCCGGTCGATGCTGAGAAGGTGATGCCGATGACCGACACCGAGAGGTCGAGATCGACGAACACGCGGACCTCGTTCGGATTGGCTATCGTGCAGGTGCGGGAGTTCGCGGCGGCCGATGCCGCGAGTTGCACCGGGTCTGACGGCATCGTCCAGTTGCCGGTGCCGCACTGGATCGAGGCCGGCACGAGTGTCGTCGTGTCCACTGTCGGTTCCGGCTCGTCGTCAGGCCCACCGTTGTCGACGATGCTCATAGGCAGCAGCGTCGCCTGAACCGATGTCGAGGCGGTGTCGAGCCAGGCCGATTCGGCGCCGATGCTGAAGGTGATCTCGCCACCGCCCGGAAGGTCGACAGCGACCATCGCCGCTCCCTGCTCGTCGAGCGTCGCTTCACCGGTCGCGTTCATCGTCCCAGCCGTCGCGTTGGCGAGCGACCAAGATAGATGCAGACCGTCGAGAACAGCCTGGTCAGCCGCGTGCTGGGCCAGCAGCCGGACGGTGACCGAGCCGGTGCCAGCGCTGTCCAGTCGAACGCTGGAGTCGGCCAGCGACAAGGTGGCGTTGACGCGGGACTGAATCGCGGTCGAATCCGAGGAGCCGAGCAGCGTCTGAGCGTCGAGACCGTATGTCGCGTCTGGTACCGAGGCGGCCACCGTCAGAGCGCCGAGGAGCGGCCCGTGGGCACTCTGGAAGGTCGCCCAGTCGGCCCATGAGAGCGATGCGATGCCGTTCAGGTCGGTGGTCGCTGAGAGCGTCACCGGGATGCCTGAGCCATCGTCGATGGAGAAGTCCACATCTCTGCCAGACAGCGCAGTCCCCTCGCTGAGCAGCGTCGTCCGCAACTCGATCGGTGAGCCGGAACGGGCGACGGCTGTCGTGCCGTTCGTCTCATCGCTGCTGACCAGCAGCGTCAGCGTCGTCGGTCTGGCTGAATCGTTCTTGGTCAGAACAGGTCCGACCGAGACCACCGTCTGATTCATGTTGCCGGCGTCATCCATCCCGACGACCGCGACCCAGACGCTGTCACCGGCCGTCAGCGACCGGCTAGCCGAAACCGTCGAGCCGGTCGGGTCCAGCACCGTCGAGGTAGACTGCACGTAGGTATTGTTGGTCGTCGCCGACAGATTGGCGACCGGCTCGAGCAACGATGAGTTGCTGAACTGCGCGGTATGGACGAACACGAGATGGTTCGCGAGATCGGCATCGACGCCGATCGTCCAGCCGACCGAGATGTTGCCGCCCTCATCGGCTGGCACATCCAGGGCCATCACCGCCTTGACGCGAGCCGGCGGCGTCACGTCGGGCGGCGGGGGAGGGACCGCGGGGACGACCACCTGGAGGATGTTGGAGAGGTTGGAGTAGACGCCGTCCTCATGAAGCGCCATCACCGCATAATCGTAGGTTGTGTTGGCCGTGACTTCGAGGTCGACGTACCGGCTCTCATTGGTCGAACCGAACGGCATGCTGATGATTATCGGCGAGGCGGGATCGACCCGGAACACCTGGTACTCGATGAAGGTCGGCTCATCATGGCTGGTGCCGGTCCAATCGAAGTAGACGTGCTGGTCCGACTTGTTGATCAGGTTGAGCAGCGGGGTCGCTGGCAGGTCGCAGGTGCAACCAAGAATGTGTTGTATGGCCAACGATTGCAGTGTCACAGAGCCGTTCGCGGTTGCGAACATGGGCAGTTCGACATCGAACGATCCGTTGCCGGGACGCATCATCCGGTTCAGGGCGCTGGCGAGGTCACCGGAGGTGGGATTGACATCGACTGTCATGATGACGCTGTACTGGATGTTGAGCGCCATCGCGATGAGAGAGCCGTCGCCGTCGCTGCGGGCGGCTGGCGTGTAGTTGCCATAGTCGATGCCGTACAGGTCGCTGACAGTCGAAGCGCTGCTGAGATGATCTTTCACGTCGTCCGTGAAACTGCCATCCTCATCGAGCCAGAAGAGTGGTTCCGGAGCACCACCGCCGCGGCCCGCGTAGCCTTCCATCGACGCCTCCGGAACGCCATCCCCGTTCAGGTCCCATTCGACGGCGTGCCAGCCGGCCACCCAGACCCCTTCGATCTGCTCACCGGCGGCGACGAGGTGATCCACCCCCCCGTCGCCATCGATGTCACCGACGCGCAGGATGCGTGGTGAGGTGTGCGCCTGCAGCGTCGTGGAGACCGAGGTCGATATGTTGCCGTTCTGGATGGTGAGCATCCCCAAGCCGCCGGTGATCGTCGAGTCGTTGTTGTCGGAAGAGCCCGGATCGACCATGATCATGTCGAGTGTTCCGTTGCCGTTCCAGTCAGCGAACGTGTGGTTGAACAGCGAAGGTGGGCTGGAATCGGTGCTGGTCGAGTAGTTGGAGCCGTTGAATATCGCCAGAGTCGTGCCCATCATCGGCGCGTCACCGAACAGGTCGAGGTCGCCGTCACCGTCGGCATCGAACGCCTCGATCGAATCATCGATGCCATCGAACGATATCTCGGTCGGGGTCCACACATGTGTCGAATTGGCGGCGCTCAGGTTCCAGAGCGATACCTGGCCGTCATCCGAGGTCACCGCTACGGTTCCGTTGCTGACGCCGGGCCAGAACATGCCGGCGGCCAGACTCGTCAAGGTCGCGGCAGTGCTGCCACCACCGCCGTTCACCGCTTGCACCGTGATGTTGATAGCGGTCGCGAAGGCGTTCGACTGCCAGAGTCTGACATTCAGATCAGCGTCGCTCAGCGCGTACACGAGATCGTCGTCGAGGTCGCCATCCATGTCGACCAGATCGACACCGACCAGATCGGGACCGAGGCTGATGTTCGAGAAGGCGTTCCAGCCGGAGAGGTTGGAATCGTGCAGGCAGAGGACTCCATTGAGCCAGTCTATGGTGATGACATCGGCGAGGCTGTCATTGTTGTAATCGCCGATCACCATGTCGGTCGCGTTGCTGCAGGTGGGTGTCCAGATGATCGCCCCCCAGCCGCCACCGGCGGTCCAGTCGGCCCAGCCGATGTGCGGCTGGGTGGAACCGTTC
>CAUZSY010000047.1:0-9402 GCA_963582725.1 Candidatus Thalassarchaeaceae archaeon | reverse complement strand
CTCGCTCTGTTGCGGCCGGCTCGCGCGGCGGTGCTGGTCGGCGCGTTCGGCATCGGCCTCGGAGGCCTCTGGGCCTACACCGTGCTCGACTGGGGCGGTTACTGGGCGTGGGACCCGGTAGAGACCGCTTCACTGCTGCCGTGGCTCGGCTGCCTGCTGGTCGTCCACCTGCGGATCACTCCCAGACCACCTCTCGATCACCTCGACATCGACCGCAGCGCTGCGGCTCGCTGGGGCCCGCCGCTGGGGTTGCTGGTCGGAGCGCTCGCCTTCCATTCGACGATGGTCACGAGGGCGAACGGAGTCTGGGCGTCGGTGCACGCGTTCGTCTCGACGGAGAATGAGGTGGTGGCCGACGACGCCTGGTTGAGGGTGCTGCAACTCTGGGACAACGGTGTCCAGGGGGCCGAAGTGCTGACCGAGTTCTTCCTGTTCCTGCTCCTCTTACTGCTGGCTTGCCTGTTCATCACCCGTCATCGACTCGAGGAACTCGAGCGGTTCGGCATCAAACCGCTCATCACCGAGCGACCGGCCCTGTCGTGGGTGCTGCTGCTGGGAGTGGTCGCTGTCGCTGTTCTCGCCGGTGATACGGCGGTGCTGCTGTTCGGTATGCTGTTCGCGACGCTGCTGGTGAATGGCGACGGAGAGCGCCCCGAGGGGGTCTGGACCGCAGCGGGCACCGCGACGATGCTGCTCTCGGCGTGGTCGTGGCACATGCCGCCCGAACTGGCATTCGTCGGCATGGCTCTGTTCCTGGCTCCGTGGGTGCTGCTGGTGCCAGAGGAGTCGAAGGATGCCTCACCACCAGCCGCCCGTTCCTGGGGTCGTCGCCTGCCCGATCTCGCCCGCCTGGCGTTCTGGCTGCCGTTGACGGCGGGTGGCGCGTTCCTGATGATCACCTGGCTGCTGCTGCTGTCCGAGGTGGATGGCGCTTCGCTGGCCGCTCACGAGGTGTACGGTGCGCCGTTGATCGCTCTCATCGCTGCCGGCCTGACGCTGTATGCGCTGCGGCGCGCCCTCTCGCCGGCCCGGGCGAACATCATCGTCGGCTGTCTGCTGGTCGTCTCAGTGACCGTCGCCTGGCTCGGTGTGGGAGGTCTGCCAGGCGATGGCGAGGCGATCCTGACGGGCGGGCTGACGCGTGGTGCGGTCGCTCGCTTCCTGCTGGTCTGGCTTCTGTTCGCGTTGTTTCCGATGCTGGCGGAAGCGCTGCGGGCCGGTCGGAACTGGCTGGAGGCCCGCCGCGCCGCTGCCGCGAGTCCGCTGGTGGCGAGTGAGGCGGCAGGTGGCAGGGTCGTGGACGAGAGGACTGAGGGCGAGGGGGCTGGCCGAGAGAGGGCATCGCGACAGCGAGCCGACCGCCGAGTCATGCAGCGACTCCGGGTCGCCGCCGCGATGGTCGCTCATCTAGGCATCCTGCTGCTGCTGGTCGGCCATGTGATGACGACGACGCTGGTCGTCCGCGGTGACCCTCTGCATCAGACGACGCTGCTGCTGGACGAGCCGGTCACGCACGGCGACCTGCTGCTGACCATGCGTGAGATCGACCTCTCGAAACGGGGCGACGCCTCGTTCGATGACCGTTTCGTGGTCGGCGATGCGTTCGTCGGCGTCACCGTCGAGGTCAGTGATTCTCGTGGCGGCGACTGGACGGTGACTCCCGGCATGCTCCGCTTCGATTCGGACAGCGGCAGGATCACGGCCCGCAGCGAGGTCGCCAGACTGACGTCCCTCAGCGGCGATCGGATCCTCATCCTCGACGCGTCGCAGGCGAACGACCTGATGTCGCGCTCGCTGCTCGGCGAGTTGGATGAGGTCCAGCGGGTCCGACTGACGGTCTACGATCTGCCGGGCAGCCATCTAGTCTGGCTCGGTTGGATCCTCATCGTGATGGCCAGCGGCACCGTCCTGCTGACCGATGGCAGGGTGGGGTCAGGCGGCAGACCGGGAGCGGGGTTGGCAGCACCCGACACGGGGCCGGCAGCGTCAGGGTCGATTTCTGCTGGGATCGAGTCGAGCGAGGGACGGGTTCGGTCGGGCCGAGACCGGGTGGGGTCGGCGGAAGAGGAGTGAGATGGGCTCTCCGGCGGCTGGTATCGCTCCGTTTGACTTATCAGCAGGTGTCCGGTCGCCGCGCTGCCCAGAAGGGCAGGCAAGGTGCTGTGAATGGACGCTGGAGCAATCATCCACATCGATTACGATCTCTACAACGCTGATACCGAGGATCTCATCGAGACGACTCGTGAAGCGGTCGCCAAGGAGGCGGACAGCCACGATTCCAGCCACACCTACGAGCCGCTGATCACCGTCGTCGGCGACGGTCGCCTGATCGAGGGCTTCGAGGAGCATCTCGCGCAGGCCTCACCAGAGATCGACTACGAGTTCGACATCCCGGCCACCAAGGCGTACGGCGAGCGGGATGCTTCGGCGGTCGAGGTCATCAGCCAGACGCAGTTGATCCGCAGCGTCCGGGACCCGGACAGCCTCGCCATCGGCGCGCCGGTCGAGATAGGTGGCAGGACGGGCGTGCTGCAGAGCCTGCGGGCCGGCCGCGCCCGGGTCGATTTCAACCACCCGCTGGCCGGCGCTGCGCTGCGCTACGAATATCGGATCGTCAAGGTCGTCGAGGACCGCGCCGACAAGGTGCGCACGCTGCTGGAGACGAACACCGGCCGCGACGGCTTCGAGGTCGAGTTCGACGGCGATGACGTCACCATCACGCTGCCCGAGTTCGTCTCGTACGACCAGAACTGGTCTTTCACCAAGTTCAGTCTGATCCGCACCCTTCGCGACCATGTCGGTGTCGAGACCATCATCCTGCGAGAGGTGCACGAACCGCGCACCGCCGAAGAGGCCGAACACGAGCACGGCGACGGCGACGACCACTCTCACGGCGACGGTCACGACCACGAGCACGGCGAAGAGGAGTGATCCTCACCGACCTCGGTCGGGTGACGGCGCCTCGGGCCTGGGCGGTCGTGACGAACGCCTCGAGATGGCGTCATGCCGGCGGTGAAACCCTGATGTCAGAGGACCGACCAGCAGCGTCGCATGACCGGCGGCGATGCACCATCGGAGACCCAGAGCACATCCGATCTGCTGCGCCACCTAGTGTCTGTCAGCGACCCCGATAATCGTGACACCTACCTCTCGATGTACGTCGACCTGCAGGACCCGCACAGGTCCAAGGTGCTGCATAGGCGAGTCCGAGCCATCCGTTCGGCCCTCGATGACAGACGCTTGTCGGAGGCCGTCGAATCGATGTATGAACGCGGTATGGCGATGATCGAGGCGCTGCCGGACAAGCCGCGCTCAGCGGCCGCCTTCCTGCATATCGACGGAGAGGCCGACCTCGCGCACGGCCTCGGTGCGCGGATCGACAACGCCATCATCCTCGACGCCAGTCCGTACGTCCTGCCGCTGGCCCGATTCGCCGACGAATACGAGGGATTCCTGCTGGTGCTGCTCGACGGCCAGCGAGCGACCATCCACCACGTCGAGGGGGCGGTGGCGGAGGCCAGGGTGGAGCATGAGCACAGCGCGATAGGTCGGCACAAGAAGGGAGGCTGGAGTCAGATGCGGTATCAGCGGAACCGGGAAGGAGTCGTCAAGGGCTTCTACGACGACGTGTCGAGGCAGTTGGACGAACTGCTGCGGGAACTCGGCGACATGCGGCTCATCCTGGCCGGCCCCGGTTCAGCCAAGGCTCAGTTCCAGACGCGACTGTCGAAGCGGGCCGAGGGGCTCATCGTCGCCGTCGAGGACGCCGACATGAGTGATGGTGACACGGTGCTGCTGCGACGGTTCGTCGAGTTGGCGAAGGAGGAGGAGGATCGAGCGGAAGAGTGGTACATCGACCGCCTCCGGCACGGTCTGCTGACCACCGGCCTCGCCACCATCGGCGTTGAAGCGGTGCTCGATGCAGCCGAGGCTGGCCGCGTCGAATCGCTGCTGGTGGCCGAAGGACACACGATTCCAGGAGTGAAGTGCGAGCCGTGCGGCGCCTACATGTTCTCACCCGGCGCCACCTGTCCCTCCTGCGACGGCGCTGGCAACGAGGTCGATCTGGCGAACGAGTCGGTCGAGGCCGCCATCCGCTCCTCCAGCCATGTTGAGTTCATCGATGATCCGTTCCTCGCCGAGATCGGTGGCATCGCGGCGCTGCTGCGCTGGTGAGACCGACCTCGAGCGGGACCGGCCGGCGCATCAGAGTCAGTCTTACAGCGCTGCCTCTGCGGTTGTCCAGACTGCTCAGCGTTCCTCCAGGTCCGTGCCCTCGGCAGCAAGCTCGACCTACTCGCTGGCGGTCGAATCGGCTTTCTCAGAAGGATGCGATATGTCCGTCGAAACGACTGATGTGGGGCGAACGGTCTTGAGTCACCGAGTGCAGCGGCCGCCGTGACGCCCTCCCTGCCGGATGCTGAGATGAGTCCGTTGGAGCGGAACGCCTACCGGGTGCTGCTGGGAATCGGCGCGTTGGTGGTCATCGCAGTGCTGCCCATCTCGAACAATCCGCTGACTCCTCTACTGTACGCTCACTTCCTCGACCCGGTGCTGGCCGAGTCGAGCGGCGACGCTGGCTACAACGTTGTCAACACCCTGACCTACGCGTTCGTCCTGATCCTGTTCGTCATCGTCCTGTCGGCCTGGCTGCGAGCCAGGGGCATGCCGTCCGGCGAGCGGGCGTTCATCGCTCTGCTGCCATGGGTCGTCTGGGCGGCGCTCGGCGAGGTCGCAGAGGATGCCGGCATGTTCGGTCCGGGCTACGAGCCGTGGTTCGTCTCTCCCGGCATCCACTTCCACGCGGCGGCATGGGTCATCACCGCTGGCGCGTTCTGCTGGGGCGCGTCGAGGACCAACGACGGCACCGAGAACGAGCAGGGTGTGATGTCCGCGGCGATGACCCTCGTGGCACTGCATTCCATCATGATGATCGGTTCGTTCGACACCGCCCGGAACGGCAGTGCGGTGCAGAATCAACTCTCCATCCTGCCGGTGGCTCTGTTCTCCGGTGCGGCGCTGCTGCTGATCCTCGCCCTGCATCCGTTCCTGGAGAAGTGGTCGCCGGTCGAGCGTGGCGTCTTCACGGTCGGCATCGGCGGTGCCCTGATCCTGCTCGGCGCGCTGGTCTCCTACGGCATCATGGTGGTGCAACTGGATGAAGGTGCTCTGCGGTCGATTCGACACGACGGCGAGTTGAATCTCTGGCTCGTCATCCCCATCCTCGTGCTGCCGATGGCCATCGCCTGCGCCGCCTGTCGCTGGGGTCAACCGGCGAAACGGACCCTGCTGGAGTCCGGACTGGTCGCCGGCATCCTGCCGCCGGGCATCGGTATCGATGAATGGGAGGACATGCGGACCCAGGCGCACGACATGATGGAGCGGCTGGCGCCTAGAGCGGTGCTCGCTTCGCCAGTCGTCATCATAGCGATGATGGGCGAGATCGTCGACGGCCTCGCGACCTACTTCGGCATCGAGCGGTACGGCTACTCCGAGAAGCACGTGGTCTCGGGCTACCTGATCGACCTGTTCGACACCGCTCTGACCTTCGTCGTCGTCAAGGTGGTCATCGCCCTGGTCGTCTGGTGGTTCTTCGCCATCGCCCGCTTCGAGGATCGGCAGAAGCATCTCAGGCTGCTGATAGGTCTGGCCATCCTGGTGGTCGGTCTGGCGCCCGGTCTGCGTGACCTCGGCCGGCTGGCGATCGGGGTCTGAGGCTGGACCGACCGCTCGGACCGCTCGCTTCGTCGCCCCGCTTCATTGAAGGACGGGGCTTCGCTGCCTCGTCCGAGCGTCATGGATGTTCTGCCCACCCGGGTCGACCGCGCGGCGGCGGCGTTCGAGCAGCATCGCGACCACAACGAGGCGCTCGTGCAGCGGCTGCGAGAACGTCTCGACGCGGTACGACAGGGTGGCGACGACAAGTACGTCGAGCGCCACCGCAGCCGCGGCAAGCAGCTGACCCGCGAGCGGATCGCCGCGATATGCGATGCCGGCACGCCATTCCTCGAGATGTCGCCGCTGGCGGCGAACGGTATGTACGACGGCAAGGCGAGTTCGGCCGGCGTGGTCACAGGCATCGGTGTGGTGCATGGGAAGGAGTGCATGTTCGTCGCCAACGACGCCACCGTCAAAGGCGGTTCATACTACCCTATCACCGTCAAGAAGCACATCCGAGCACAGGCGATAGCGCATGACAATCACCTGCCGTGCATCTACCTCGTCGACTCCGGTGGGGCCTTCCTGCCGATGCAGGACGAGGTGTTTCCCGACAAGCAGCACTTCGGACGGATATTCCGCAATCAGGCGAGGCTGTCCAGTGAGGGCATACCACAGATCGCCGCCGTGCTCGGCTCATGCACGGCCGGCGGCGCGTACGTGCCGGCGATGAGCGACGAGGCGATCATCGTGGAAGGCAACGGCACCATCTTCCTGGCCGGGCCGCCGCTGGTCAAGGCGGCGACCGGCGAAGAGGTCACTGCCGAGGAGCTCGGGGGCGCCGATGTCCACACCCGCCTGTCCGGCGTCGCCGACCACTTCGCCAAGGATGAGCCGGAGGCGCTGCGAATGGTCCGCAACATCGTCGAGAACCTGAACAGCCCGGCCAAGACACGGCTCGAAGTGGCCGAGGCGGAACCGCCGAAGCACGAAGTCGACGACCTGCTCGGAATCATCCCGATGGACAGCAGGACGCCGTATGATGTCCACGAGGTCATCTCTCGCGTCGTCGACGGCAGCCGATTCCACGAATTCAAAGCGCGTTACGGGACGACGCTGGTCTGTGGCTTCGCACGCATCCACGGCTACCCGGTCGGCATCGTCGCTAACAACGGCATCCTGTTCAGCGAGTCGAGTCTGAAGGGCACGCATTTCGTCGAGTTGTGCGGCCAGCGCGGCATCCCGCTGGTGTTCCTGCAGAACATCACCGGCTTCATGGTCGGCCGCGAGTACGAGGTGGGAGGCATCGCAAAGGACGGCGCCAAACTGGTGACCGCGGTCGCCTGCGTGCCAGTGCCGAAGTTCACCGTCATCATCGGCGGCAGCCACGGCGCCGGCAACTACGGCATGTGCGGTCGCGCCTTCGACCCACGATTTCTGTTGATGTGGCCGAACGCGAGGATCAGCGTCATGGGTGGTGAACAGGCCGCCGACGTGCTGGCCACGGTCAAGCAGGACCAGCGGGTCCGCGAGGGTCTGGAGCCGATGGCGGGCGAGGAACTGGATGCCTTCAGAGCGCCGATCCTCGCCAAGTACGAGACCGAGGGTTCGCCGTACTATTCGACGGCTCGGATCTGGGACGATGGCATAATCGACCCCCGCGACACCCGGGACGTGCTGGGGCTGTGCATCAGCGCCAGCCTGAACGCACCGATGCCAGAGACTGATTTCGGAGTATTCAGGATGTGATGAGGAGGCAATTGGAATGACGGTTTTCTCAATTGAAGATGAACTGCCAGAAACCACCCTGTGCGGTCTGCTGATCGAGGGGGCTATCGGCCGGTTAGAGTTGCAGCGAGCCGACAGATACAATGCTCTTGATGTCCAATTGATTTCCGAGATTATCCAATTGCTCGATTGGTCCGCCGAGAGGTCGGTCGGCCAGCGCGGTGACCTGACCGATGCGAACGGCGCCCGGTATCTCCGAGTTCTCATCGTGTCCGGTCACGGCAAGCACTTCTGCGCCGGCGCCGACATCAACATGATGCGCGATGCGGGGGCTCGCACGGTGGCCGAGAACAGGGTCGACTCCGAACGCCTCGACCGACTGTTCAACTCGCTCTGGGCGCACCCTTGCTTCACCATCGGCTGCGTACAGGGGGTCGCGCTCGGCGGCGGCGCCGGACTGATCGCCTGCATCGACCACGTGATCGTCGAACCACTGGTCCGCATCGCCCTGTCCGAGGGCAAGCTCGGCATCCTTCCGGCCGTCATCGGACCGTATGTCCAGCGGCGACTCGGCTCGGCCCAGTTCCGCCGGCTGGCGATGCTGGCCAAGCGCATAGGCGCCGAGGAGGCGCTGCGCATCGGCATGGTCGATGAGATGGTCGACGAAATCGAGGCGCTGGCCGACGCCGCGGAAGCGATCGCCGCCGAGGTGCTGACCACCGGTCCGATGGCCGTGACCGCCGTCAAGCGGCTCGCCATGACCTTCGACCGCTGGGACGGCAGCGACGAGGAACTTCGCCTCTGGACGCTCGACGAGACCAGCGCGATGCGCGGCTCCCCGGAGGGTCAGGAGGGTCTTGCATCGTTCCTGGAGAAGCGGCTACCGGCATGGCAGCCCGATGACGAGCGGGATGCGTGAGAGCATGCCACCATCTGGCTGGATGGATGGTGCTGAGCGGCCCATCGAGAAGCTGCTGGTCGCCAATCGTGGCGAGATAGCCTGCCGGGTGATCACCGCCTGTCAGGAGATCGGCATCAGAACGGTGGCGGTCCATTCCGCCGCCGACGACGGCGCCATGCACGTCCAGATGGCGGACGAGGCGATCCGGTTGCAGGGCGCGACCCTCGCCGAGACCTATCTCGACGGTCCGCAGATCATCGACATCGCTGGGACGGCCGGCGCCGACGCCATCCACCCGGGCTACGGGTTCCTCTCCGAGCGGGCCGGCTTCGCGTCTGCAGTCATCGAGGCTGGTCTGGTCTGGATCGGACCGCCGCCGGCCGCCATCGAGACGATGGGTGACAAGATAGTGGCTCGCCGGGTCATGGCCGCGGCCGGCGTGCCGGTCATCCTTGGCCGGGAGGTCGCGGCGAGCGACGACGAGGAAGCGGCGATCGAGTCGCTCGTCGAGGCGGCCGGCGAAGTGGGTTATCCACTGCTGTTGAAAGCGAGCGCCGGCGGCGGTGGCAAGGGCATGCGGGTGGTCAGGCAGCCGAAGAGCCTGCAGCGGGAGTACGCCGGAGCGAGCCGAGAAGCGACTGCGGCGTTCGGCGACGGCACCGTCTACATCGAGCAGCTGCTCGAGCGCTCACGGCATGTCGAGGTGCAGATCCTCGCCGATTCGCACGGTGAAGTCATCCATCTGTTCGAGCGCGAGTGCAGCATCCAGCGGCGTCACCAGAAGGTGATCGAGGAGGCGCCTTCGCCGGTCCTCTCAGAGACTCTCCGAGATGCGATGGGAGCCGCGGCGGTGCAAGCCGCCCGGGCGGTCGACTACGAGGGCGCCGGGACCGTCGAGTTCCTGCTAGGCGAGAATGGCGAGTTCCATTTCCTCGAGATGAACACACGGATCCAGGTCGAGCACCCGGTGACCGAGATGATTTCCGGCGTCGACCTCGTGCAGCAGCAGATACGCGTCGCGACGGGACTGCCTCTGGGCATCGCCCAGTCGGATGTCAGCATCAACGGCCATGCGATAGAGGCTCGCATCTACGCCGAGGATGCGGCGAACGAAT
>CAUZSY010000046.1:0-9417 GCA_963582725.1 Candidatus Thalassarchaeaceae archaeon | reverse complement strand
GCAGGGATTCCAGGTGTTCGATGGCTCTCCGCGCCCCCTGCCTCACTTCTTCATCGTCATCCTCCAACCGCTCGGCCAGTGGTTGCACAACACGGCCGTCCGGGTGACTTGAAAGAGCGTCGACGGCTCTCCTTCTGACTTCGACGTCCGCATCCGTCGAAGCTTGGATGGCAGCGAACATCGCTTTCTCCGACCTGTGTCTGCGCAGTCCTGCCACCGCTCTCCTCCTCGTCTCTGCGTCACCGTCCGTGACCGCGATGACGACCACTCCCTCGACCAGTTCTGCAGGCTGGGACGCCGCCGCACGAATCGCTTCCCGCCTGACGATCGGTTCATCATCGGATGCCAAGAGGCTGACCAGTTCGGGTGCCCTCGGATGTGACGATCTGGCCAGCCAGACGGCCGAGCATCGTCTGACAGCCTGTCGTTCGGATCTTATCGCCTTCTCCAGAGTCGGGTGATGGTCGATGGTGATGGCTGCGGCCAGAGCATCGACTTCGATTGCAGGTTCTCCGAACAGACGCACCAGAGGTGGCGCCGCTCGGACATCGCCGATGCGGCCCAACGCCACCGCGATGGAGCTTCTCGCCGCATCATCCATCTCGACATCATAGAGAGCCCGGATCAGTGGTTTGGTTGCTCGTCTACCCAGTCGGACAGCGTGTTCGGGGTCCTTGCTGACCCCCCGGACCCCTTCATCAGCCATGCGGCGCGTCTCGACCAGTCTGATTATCGCCTGGACCAGCAGGAAGTCGATGGTCAGCAGTTGCAGCATGATCATGTGTCTGGCCCACATGGATGTGGGTTTGACGGAGGAGAGAGATACTTCGTAGACCTCAGCCCAGTCGAGCAGAGAACGGAACAACAGGTCGATCGAGAACAGCATCCACTGCTCGATGTTCTCTTCGCCGGTTGTTCCACCGATGCCGAACAGACGGTCGGTCCTGTCGAACAGGAGGGGTATGATGACCAGCAGTTGGATTGCTGAGATGAAGGCGGTTCGCCGAAGGTCTGGCAGGCTGTCCGGGTCCAGGTCGGAGAGACCTCGAGCGATGTCACGTCGCTGCGTCTCGTTAGCCACCCAGACTCGGCTGTGCGCGATGACGCCGAACCAAGCGAGCCAGAGCAATGGCAGGGCGATCGCCGAAGGTGCGATTAGCACCAGCAGATAGATGCCGGCATAGCCAGAGAGTATCACCAGATCCCTGATGCCGTCGGACTGGATTCTCGATCCCAGATTATGACCGAGGGCGATCAGACCCCGGTCGATCGCCCTGAGTAGCGGGACCACCGTACCTCGAGGCATACGGTCGTCCGGTTGTGAGTAGTCTCTCAATATTGCTAATGAGTATCGCTCGAGCGAGCCATTCTGGCGGTCAGCAATATTGACGGTCCCCTTCCACCTGATGGTGTCGTGCTACCACCTGCCTGGTATCTTCTGTTGGCAATCTCCGCCATCTGCGGAGTCGTAGCGTGGTTGCTCCGCAACTTCAGCAGCCGGGTGCGAGAGATGCGGCTCGTAGCGATCATCGGCTGTGCCTGCATGGCATCGCTCGCCATCTGGACCGTTCAGATGGACATCTGACACGAATGAGTCATGAGCATCCGGCGGCTCGAAGGTGCATGTCCCTGCCTGCAGCAGCTCTGACCGGAGCATTCCCGGTCCGTTCTGCGGTGTTCTGGGGTCGAATAATCGAGGTCACCGGCCGAGGGTCGGGTACGGTGACCGGCCGGATAGTCGTCATCATTCAGCGTAAGCGGCTGCGACGAATCGAGCGATTCGTCTCCCGTCTGCTGGGTGGCCGACCGACTCTCCGTAGACCTCTCGACCTGATGATGAGCGCGGTATGGGAACTGTCAGACGGGAGTCGCAACTTCGAACAGATTTGTTCGATTCTCGACGAGTTATTCGCCGAACAGGTCGCTCCGGTCGAAGCGAGGACCGCTGCTGCACTGGAGGCGTTGGCCAGAAACGGTTGTCTGGATGTGCTGACGAGGCCGTTCGCCGGCGATTGGGATACTGGTCCAGGTGTCGACCCGGACGGCGATCTCATCGAGGTTCCAGAATGGCTGGACTGTCTGGCCGCTGTCTTTCAGGAAGAATGACAGCGTGGACAGACCGGTGTTGCAATCAGGCAGGACTGGTGACGATAGCCGCCACAACCATGGCATTCAGACCAGACATCGGTAGGCCCTAGCGGTCGGGCGCAATGCGTGCATTCGATGACCGGCAGCGTGGCGATACTCGCATCCGCCGCGGTGGTGTTGTCAGCTGCGGCAGGCGTGTCTGCATCTGGAACCAGCGTCAGGGGCTGCGTCTCGGCTGGCGCCGCCTCGGCCGAGTTCGCATG
This sequence comes from Candidatus Thalassarchaeaceae archaeon, assembly GCA_963582725.1. Classification (GTDB taxonomy): domain Archaea; phylum Thermoplasmatota; class Poseidoniia; order Poseidoniales; family Thalassarchaeaceae; genus CAUZSY01. The sequence continues at coordinate 7,066 of CAUZSY010000046.1, read as the reverse complement.
ACCCCGATATCTCGCAGCGTGCTCGGCTGCGACCTCCTGCGAGTAACCCTGCTCGATGAGTTGCTGGACATAACGGTCGATAGGCGACTCAGCCATCACGCCAGAGGCATCTGCACCGGCGGCGTGAGTCGTCGGTTCCACTGGTTGCTCGACAGCCGTTTCGGTCGACTCTGCAGCGGTCGACACACCGAGACTGGAGAAGGCGCCGCTCAAGAGGTCAACGCTCGGTTGAGGGGGGATCACAGGCTGTTGCTGAAACGGATCAGGCAGCGCTGTCATAGTCTGCTGTTGGACCATCGTCGGATCCGGCTCCTGCCATGAGGCGGCGGCCGGTTCTCCAGCCGCCACCGGTTGATGCGCGTGCCAGCCTGGATCTGTGCTCATCGCCGCGACCTGTGGTGAGCCGGGGAACAAGTCAGCAGTCGGTGGCTGACCGTACACCCCTCCCTCCGTCGACAGTGGGGTTGTCGAGTACGGTGTCTGGGCCGGGCTCTGCTGCGTCACATTCAGGTCGTAGACGGTCTGCACAACTGCCTGCTCCGGGTGAGGCGAGTACTCCTCCTCCTCCACCTCAAACGCATCGTCCATGGCCCGACTTCGCTGCCGGATCAGGATGAACAGGATGGAAGCGACGCCCAGCAGACCGATCAATCCAGCCGATGCCAGATAAACACCCTTGCCGCTGCCCAGTCCGTTCAGGAAACCGACATCAGGTTCTGATTCAGGTCGCAAGGCTGTAACCGAATGAGTCTCGGTCCATAGCAAGGTCCCTACCTCATCGACCAGATTCAGAGTAAGGTCCCCGTTCAGGGCATCGGTGCCGATGATGTACTCGCAGTCGAAGTCGAGCGTCCTACCGGTATGGGCCGGGGGTTCGAGAATCAGTCGGTATGCTGCTCCCATGCCGTTCTGTGGAGTGCATTGAATCGTCCAACCGGAAGGTACGCTGGTCTCCAGAAAGACACCCTCGTCTCGGGTCGAGCGACTCGTCACCTCCACTGTGAAGTCACCATTGGTCGCGACATCCTGAATTAATTCCTCGGGCAGGTCGGTGACCACCTCTATGACTCTTAACTCATCCGCAGAATATGTGATGCTGGTCGAAACATCGATCGGTGAATCGGATGCGCCGCCCTCGATCATGAGGGTCAGTGTCACCAAGGTGTCGATGGGCACCGTGCCTCCTATTCTGAGGCGAGTCGTGATGACCTCTTCCATCTGGGCCGACAAGGGGGTTGATACCCATGTGTTCAGGCCATGTTCGATGCCATCGATGATCATCACCGCTTCCAGATCTGGCATCAGCGGACTCATCATCAACTTGACCCGGACGTTCGGGTCATACGCATTGCCGTCGTTCCGCACGGTGACCTGTTCGAACAAGGTGGAGCCGAGCAGCACTCCATCCCGGTATCCAGTCTGGAATCCGGCCGTCGCCGGCAGCATGACCCGCTCCACGAAGACGACGGAATCGATGACATGGTCATCTTCATCGATGTCCGTGCCGCTCGCTGGTATGACCGAGATCGTGGTCGTCACCATGGTGCCGGGGGCAGCATTGCCGGACGGTTCTATGACGACCTCCACCGCCCTGATCGAGTCATCGGCCGGTGCCAGGCCGATGGGGAAGGGCAGAGCGGTGGTCACTCCGTCGACGCGAACCGTCCAATTCCAACCCACCGGAAGTCCTTCGATGATGAGATTGACCTGATCGTCCCCATTGCCCTGATTGGTCACATTGAAGCCGATCGCATCTGTGATGCCAGGGGTCCAAGCAGCCGGCGAAGCGGTCAGTGAGGCGGAGAGGTCATGCAGCATTCGTGCCCGAACACCATCGAAGGAGTCGCTGCGGTACGACGAACCCGATATGCTGGAGACGACGACCATCTCGAATCTCGGAGCCGGATCATTCGCCAGCGCGGTCGAAGGGGCCGTCAGCCTGACTGACACGACACCGGATGTGGCGGGTGAGAGCGCCATGGCTGCGAGGCCGAGGATCTCGACTGTCCATTCGGACTGGTCAACACCGTCGATCGAGATGTCAAAGATATCCTGTCGGCTGGCATCGTTCTGGATCGTGTAAACGAGATCGTCGTATTGACCAGGAGGGACGGTGCCATCGACTGGCAATGTCGCAGGATCAAGTGCAATCGATGCTGACGAGATCATCGAAGCGGTGACGTTGACAGTGGTCTCTGCGATGCTCGTCGAGTCGGCTTGACTCTGAGCGGTCATCCTGCATCTCGCGATGGTACCCGAGGGTGCATCGCTGGGAATCGCCACGGCGAGCCTCACATTCACCGTCTCGCCTTGCTGCAGCGTGACTGAGCCAGATTGCTCTGAAGACAGTCCATATGACCAGCCATCCGGCAGCAGGTCGGGTATCGCTCCGAGCACGAAGGTGTCGCTGCCATCTCCGGCATTCGTCAGTGGCACTGAGAAAGTGCATGTCTGACCGGGCGGACATCGTTGTGTTGCGAGGTCTCCTTGCCATCGCGGGGTGTAGCGAGGGTCGACGGTGGCGGTGAATGAATGGGTGTCGACGGCTGTCGCCTCCAGCACGCTACGGACTCTGATGGTGCCGGTCTTAGAGCCGGTGTTCGCCGATTCCGGTGGTTGGAACTTCAGGATGAACGATCTCGTCTCGCCAGGCTCCAGTTCGATCACAGCGCCTCCCAGCAGCCCGCTGCCACTCGGGTTGGCGAATTGAACGCCCCAATCAGCCGGCAGCCCTTCGGATTGGAAACTTACCTGATCGGTCAGATTGCCATCGTTCCTGACGGTGAAATGGATGTCTCCCCAGCCGAGCCGGGGGGCGCTCGCCTGTGATGTGCCGGAGAGGCTGAGATCGAATTCCTCCGGTCTCGCCTTCTGGTCGTAGAACATCACGATGTCATCGATCCAGTATCCGACATCAGTGCCGGTAGCATCGGATGAGAACTGGAACCGGAATGAGGTCGACGAGGAGAGGATGGCGGGATCGATCGGATACCATGGAACGGATCTCCCTGCGGCGCTGTTTATGTTGATCAGCCATTGAGTCGGCTGACCGTCGACGGTGCCGGATAGGCCGCCGTTAGCCATCAGGTCATGGGTGGTGCCGGATTCTACCGCCTGAAGAAGAAGCCTGTCGTTGGTCTGCGTCGATCCCGTGTAGAAGAAGCCGATTCCGAAGCCATTGGTAGGTGAAGGGTGGGCGTCCGACATGTCGATGACGGGGGAGGTCAGGTAGGTGGTCTGGAGATTGTTGTATTGTCCAGACGTGCCAGCCGCCCCAATCTTGCAGGAGGCTGAGCCGCCGAGGTTGTGGCTGGTGTCGATGACCCATCCAGGGCCGGTCGTCCAGCCGCTGCCGCTCTCACATGTCTCGTAGATCGTACCGATGGTCACTCGGCCGTTCAGTCGGTCGTTGCCCGCATCGGTGTCCTCGGTCGAGACCACATCGATACGGAGGCTGTGATTGCCGGAGTAAGTCGGTGTCCAGGTGGTGGTGGCTGTCGTCGAGGCGCCGGCTGCCAGCGTCGAGACGCCGGCACTGCTGTTCAGCAGTTCGAAGGTGCCGTATTCATCGTGGATGAGGACGAATCTGACGCTGAAAGCCGAAGCGGTGAGATCCCCGATGTTCTGCACCGTGCTGGAGATCCGCATCTGCGACCCCAGCATGCCGTCGACGATCCAGAGGTCGGAGCTGCGGCTGGGGAAGGCGGCTGGAGTGGCTCGTGACAGTAGCGCGTATTCGCTCTTGTCACTGCTGGAAACATACTCGGTCGAGAATCCCGTGGGCGTCATATCGACACCGCTGGCTCGTGGTGCGGATGCGGCGACCATCGGAGACGATGCGGAGATGATCATCACGAGGATGAGGCTCGTGGCGAGCCGAACAGCACCCTTTCGAACAGTCCGCATCAGCCAAGCGGACCGGTCTGCGCTCTTTATCAAGCACCCGCAGGCGCGTCATGTTTCCGGATCATCCTGCTCGATCCTGACCGCTTCATCCCGCTTCTCCTTCGCTTGTGCAGCGAAGAAGACGCTGACCGGCACCAGTAGCACCATGGCGAAGCAGCCGACCAGAGCCGCGACGCTCCACACAAGTTCGGTGAAAGGTTCGACTCTGAACGGCTCTATCGAAGTGACTTCATGCGTTGTGAACTCATGCGTCACCTCGATGCCGGCTGGATCTAGTTGCTCACCGTCGGGTCCGGTCACGATAATGGTCCATCCCACCTGCCTCGTCTCGTCGTCGATCAGTTGTTCGGCGAATTCGCCGGCATCGGCTGCTGAGAGTTGACGTGTCGACAGAACACCTCCCGTGGGAAGTTCGACACTCACCAAACCCCTCAGTGTCCCTCCGCCCTCATCGAGGACGATCGAATGTTCCCGTGACTTCGTGCAGTGCTCAATCACCTCGGCGAGGCCTATCTGACGTTCGATGCAGTTGAAGTTCTGAGCATCCGAATCTCCGAGCAGGGGGTGATGCCACCAGACCACTCCATTCGAGGTGACGGTCATCATAGAGCCGGCTGGTGCGCCGCTGACGGTTATGTTCGACCATGTTATCGCACCGTCGATGCTGTCCTGCCACGTTGCGTTGCTGCCGACCACGATGGTCGGACTGACCTGCTCGGACCGGTTGCCTGTGTCGACCAGATAGTAATCCGAGTCGATGGTGGCCGAATGGACCGCGAACGAGAGGATGAATATCAGGCTGGCTGCGAGCAGGATGATGGTCCGAATCATGTTCGGATTGCGAGCCAGTGATTTCCGCACGAGCGGGCGATGTGACCTCCCTCAAAGAACATGCGCATCGCTGTATCCGACCTGCTCGACTCGCTGCCGTTCAGGTCCTTTTGGTCGGCCACGGTTTCTTCTTCTCGCCCGCATCGCTCATTCGGCCGCCTCGCGTGCGCATGACGGGACCTTGAAATACGGGGGGCAGGTCGGCAGGCTGCTTCAGGTGACAGGATGACGACATTCCGTGACATACCTGTCGATCGATTCATGCCGGCACTCGCTGCCCGACTGGCGGATATGGATGGGATCTCAGCCCCCGAGTGGGCAGATGTCATCAAGACGGGAACGCACCGGGAAAGGCCCCCTGATCAGGATGACTGGTGGACGACTCGGTGCGCAGCTGTACTCCGGAAGGTCGCGTTGCACGGACCCATTGGCACTAATCACATGGCGCAGCAGTTCGGAGGACCTCGTGACCGCGGCGTCAAACCGAACAGGGCGGTCGCCGGTTCCAGATCAATCGCTCGGCACGCCTTGCAGCAGTTGCAGGAGTGCGGCCTCGTCGAGTGTCGATTCAACAAGAGCGGTACCGTCAATCACGGTCGCATCATGACCCCCGTCGCTCAGGCCCTGCTCGACGATGTGGCGCATCTACTCCGTCCCGAAGTGGAGTCGGACATCCCCGCTCTTGCGAAGTACTGAGGTGAATGGCATGTCGAGGAACAAGCACTTCGCCAAGAAGCAGCGTCTCATCAAGGTGGCCAAGCAGAACCGACGGGTACCGGTGTGGGTTATGCTGAAGACCAACCGCAAGGTGACTACGCATGCCAAGCGCCACCACTGGCGCCGATCCAAGCTGAAGAGGTGAATGGATGGCTGACGTCGTGACCAGAGAGATGACCATCCCACTGCGGGATGCTTGGAAGGTGCCGCGCCATCAACGGGCACAGAAGTGCATCGCGGTGATACGTCGGCATGTCCAGCAGCACATGCGCAAGGACATCCACTTGCACTTCCAGCGTGACATGCGCGAGAGTCAGACGCATGTCGATGACAAGATTTGGATCGATGAATCGGTCAACCACGCGATCTGGGTCCGCGGCATGCAGAAGCCGCCCCGCCGGGTCAGGGTCGTGGTGACCAAGGAAGAGGGCTTCCCTATTGAAGTGAAACTGGCGGAGGAATGAGAAATGGGCAATATCAGACCGTCATTCATCAAGCTACGGGCCGTCCGTCTGGTCGAGGAATATCCTGACCAGTTCAATGCTGACTTCGACCACAACAAGAAGTTGGTCGCCGAGTACACCGATGTGACCAACAAGAGAATGCGCAACTGGATCGCCGGCTATGTGACCACATACATTCAGCGCCGAGTCTACTGAATAGTCGGTAGAAACCGATTCAAGCGGCCTCACCATGAGCCGGTCCGAGTTCCACTATGTCCGATTACGGATCTTCGCCGCTGAATCCCGTTCCACAGACCGGTCCGGCGGGCATCATCTCGCCGCTGAACATAGAAGTCAGACCGCCGGAGGAGGTCTCACCATGGTGGTTGCGCGGCACCGCATTCCTCGTCATCACCTTCTCTCTGCTCACTCTCATCAACGCGGTGGTCGCCGATCTCGGAATGGGTTTCGCCATAGATTCGATGCAGCAGTTGGTCGATGTGGGAATCGGAGATTATCCAGAGAATGGCACAGTTGACCAGCAGCGAGAATGGAATGAGACCCAGGAGGCTCTGGTGATGTTGAACTCGACCAGAGCGATGCTCGAGGATCCCCGGATGAAGAGACTGATCGAAGTGCAACAGTATTCGGCTATCATCAACATCCTGGTCGGTGGTCTTGCAGCCTTCCTTCTGTTCAATCAGGACCGACGAGGTCTGATCGTCACTGGCGTCTGGCTGCTAGTCAGGCTCGCCTCGCAGCTCTACGGAGTGATGGTAATGCCAGCAATCTACGATGACCATCTAGCCGGACTGTACGAGCAGGACATGGCTTGGATGTCGTCGATCCAGTTGTACGGTGGCATCGTCCAGTGGGCGTTCTGCGGCATCGTCATGGCGGCGATACTGACCATCGTCTGGGCGGCGACGAGAGAACAACCTACGGTGGCCCCTTCCGGCTTCCATTCCCAGAATCTATGAGTAGAAACTACTTTGCACCATACGGTATCGTATGATTGTATGCAGGATGTGCCCGCACCCATCGGCTCTCCGATCGAGGTCGTCAATACGGAAACCATACCTGGTCGGACCATAATGCGGAGTCTGGGCGTCGTCTCAGGATCAACGGTCCGGGCGAAGAACGTCTTCAAGGACATCGGTGCCGGTTTC